>CAZSTM010000038.1:0-15043 GCA_964609635.1 uncultured Gemmatimonadales bacterium | reverse complement strand
CCCTGCCGCCCTGCGGGTTGCCTACCGAGACAATAACACTGTCCTCCTGTTCGCCGACTACCACCAGTTTTCGAACCGGCCTGTTCAAGCCTGTCTGCACCTTATTGCCGGCGTCCGGGGGGAGATACTCGCGAACCTGGTCCCTGTAGAGCGCGGAGAGCAGGTCCTGAATCCGGCTTTTGTCCGCCCGGGTTTCTCTTCTTCCCTGGCGGACCGACCATTCTCCGGTCTGGTGGTCACGGTCCAGCACGGATTCCCAGCCCTGTCTTGATTTGAGCCTGATGTGTTTCACCCGATAAGGGGAAAGGGAGATAAGCTGTTTGCTGCGCAGGATAAGAGAGTTTATATACAACATCGGCCCCATATTTTTCCTGATCAGAAGCACCCGGTCCTGGCCCTCTCTGCGGGCATAAATATTTTCCGTGGTAGGATTCAAAAGTCCGAAACCCACCGTGCTGCTGTCGCCTCCGGCGAAATTAACCTTAAACCATATCGCGGGACTATCGAGGTACAACTGGGCCAGGTTGACCGAATCGATGGGAATACTCCGGATCACCGGGATCCGGGCCAGAACCTCTAAGAGATGATTGACCATGCTTGAGTCGGCGAGTTCTCCGGCCAGCGGTTCGGCCATGACCCATTCCGACTCGCGTCTGTTGACCACGTAAAAAGTATCGAGAAAAGAGATTGTCAATCTCTCCACCCTGTCCGGATAAGACATCAGGTATTCGATCCGCTCCCGCTCCGTGGTCGGGGGAGCTTCTGAACCAATCTCCAGGTATAGATAAGCTCCGAGTCCCAGGCAGACAACCAGCAATATCAGTATAATTTTCCAGTTCATGATCCGCACTTTCCGCTTAATCAGTTTTAAATGAAAAAAAAGGGGCAGCCGCAGACTTGCGCGGCTTTATGCGCAACACGGCACAGAGGCACAAAGTGAAATGCAAAGACAGTTGTCAGTAGTTAGTTGTTAGTGGCTGGTTCAAAGGCGATAGGCAGTGAAACTATAACCACTAGCAACTAACAACCAGCAACCAGCAACTAAAAAAGTCTTTAATGCTTGGTGTTATAGAATATGCCCAAAAATATCCATTTTCATCCTTCGTTATGGCCACTAAAGCGGCCTTCAGTAGTTTAATCTCATTAATCTGCCTAATCTGTGGATAGAAAAAAATATCCCCGGCTCGGGTTACCTTCTTCGCCACAGCCAGACCCAAGCTCCCAGAAGCAAGACCACCGAGGGAAGCAGATACTGAACTATCAAAGCCATGCGCTTGGTCTGACGTTTGGTGACATAGACAGTCTGATCCTCGGGATCTTTGGCCCGGATGGAAACCAGCCTTTCATCTCCAATCAGCCAGTTCAGGGCATTGAGAAACAAGTCCCGGTTGCCACCGTACCTGAAATAACCATTGGAAGCGAACCGGCTGTCGCCGAAAACCACCAGTTGTGCCCGGCGCTGGCTTTGTTCCAGTTTGATTTTTTGCAGCTCCTCCTGGCTCGGGGCCTGGCCTCCCGCCCCGCTGTATACCTCCTGCATGCCCGGTTTCCTCTCGGGAAGCTTCTTGAGCATGGCCACGGCCACGGGTACCGGCCCGCTCAAGTCCTCGGGATCGAAAGTGGGCGTTTTCACTATCAGGGAGGTGATCTTGGTTTCGCCCCAGCTGTTTTCGCTGGTGCTGGCCAGCACGGTAAGTTCGAGCTCGTCGGAAGGCTCCTCCACTATCCCGACCGAGCGCACCGTGGGCATCGTGGTAAAAGCTTTCATCAACTGACGGGTTATCGGATGCTTTTCATCGTAACTGTAAAGCAGAGGCTCCTGTGGCCCTGCGCCCTGACGGACTCCGGTGGTAGAGTTATCTATTACCATATTATTACCGACTTGCACACCCCAGCTGAGCAGCCATTCCTCCAGCCCGGTATGGTACTCCGGGTCCAGGCAAACCATCACCCGGCCGCCCTCCTCGAGGTAGGTGTCTATCAATCGCACCTCATCGGGCAGCAGTTCCTTGCGCGGACCGGCTACCACCAAGGCCTTGCAGCCCGCCTGTGGCACCCCTTGGCTTTCCAGCACATTGAGGCTCTCTACCTGGTAGGACTGGTCGCGGATCGAGGTGGCGGCCATCAAGTATCCCTCTCCGCTTCCGTCATCCGCACCCCGTTCCTGGTGCCCCTCGAGGAAGAAAACCCGCTGCACATCTGAGCTTAAAACCTTGATTAGAGCGTTGGTGACCTGCTCTTCGGTCGAGATGTCAGCCACCATATCCATTCTATCTCCGCTTTCCACCACGGTCACGTTGTCACGGTAGCGCTGGGTGTTGTATTGACGGGCCAGCATCGGTTCGCGGTTCGGATCGATAAAACGATAATTTATGTGCGTGTTGACACCCCTGTACACGGCCAGCAGGTCTCGCAGCCGTAACTCCCGCTCACTGTTCAACCGGATCAGGCGAATGTTCTGCTCCCGGCTCAAAGCGCGGTCGTAATCCTGCCAGAAAAAAGAGGTGATATAGATATCCTGCTTGTTCCTGGTGACCTCATCCAGAATATTCATGGTCAGCGGGCTCAGCTCGAACTTCTTGGCAACCGTGATATCCTTCCAGATGAAATTGCGAAAGCCGATTATGTTAACCAGCGCCACCAGGCTGATTACCAGAACGATGACCAGCGTGGCATTGGTGCCCGAGCGAAAACTCCGCAGGCTGAACAACTGGCGAACCTCATCGAAACAGAACACCAGATAAGCGGCGGCCGCGAGAATCCCGAGCGCGCTAAGTCCTACCGAGACTACATCCCACAGCCCGTTGATATAATAGATCCCGAGACCGAGAATGAAAATCAAGGGACTGGTATAACCGACAATTCTGATCTTTTGTATCATTTGACTCCCCTCACCTCCAGCGCAGAGAAGCTATGGATTGACAGGTGAGAAACAGGCCGATAAAAGTGAACGAGAGGTAGAAAATCACATCCCGCGAATCGACCACTCCCATGGCGAAATTGTTGTAATGCGAGGTAATCGAGATGTAATTGGCCACCTTGCTCCATACTGTAAAAGTGGAATCGCCGATCTGCCCTATGAACCAGAGGAAGAGAAAGGCCCCGAAAGTAAGCGCGCCCGCGATTATCTGGTTTTCGGTCAGGGAGCTGATCAACAGCCCCACGGAGATCACCGCAGCCCCGAACATCAGGATTCCCACATAGCTGGTAAGGATCGGCCCCAGGTCAGGATTGCCATAGGTGAACAGGAAAAAATGAAATGCCGCGGTGGGGACGACCATAGTAATAAACAAGATAAAACCGGCCAGGAACTTGCCGAGCACCAGTTGAATTATGGTCAGGGGGCTGGTGAGCAACAGCTCCACAGTGCCGATTTTTCTTTCCTCGGCCAGCAGGCGCATGGTTATCATCGGCAGCAGAAACAGGGCCGTGGTCCGGATATGCTGAAACAGGTGGCGAATAACCAGGTCGTTGATACTGAACTTGGGAACTGTCTGCTGGGCCTGCACCGCCTCGCTGATCGCCTGGAAACTGCTCTGCACGAACTGGTCGAACTTGAACAAGAACCGGTTGGCGATCAGAAAGATAAATACCCCGATCACCACATATGCGATGGGACTGACGAAGTAAGATTTGTACTCCCGCCAGAAGATCGCAAGAATATTACGCATAAGCGCTTCCTTTGATAACGAATGTGGAAAAAACCCCGGACGAATCTCTCAGGGTTCCGTCCTCCCCTAATGGTCTCGGGAAGTGATCTCGATGAATATTTCCTCCAGGGTCATAGTTTTGGTTCTTAGCTCTATCAGTTCCGAGCCCGCCTCGACCACGGCCCGCGCCAACTCGCCCCGCTTGTCCGCTCCCAGCTTGCTCTCGATATCCAGGATCAAGACATTATCCTCTGCTTGCGGGCCGGCCTGCTGTGGCTCGACCTTGATTATTCCCGGTATTGCCGCCAGGGTCTCGGGAAGGCTTTTCGGCCCGCCGCGGCAGGCCAGCCTCAGGCGTTCGCTGCCCTTGAGTTTGCCGGTCAAACGTTCGGTCGAGTCCTCGGCCAGGATTTTCCCCCGGTCGATAATCAGGATCCTGTCGCAGGTAAGACTGGCCTCGGGCAGAATATGGGTGCTCAACAGGATGCTGTGCGCGCCGGCCAATTGACGTATCATTCGCCTGACCTCGATTATCTGATGCGGATCGAGCCCGGCGCTGGGTTCATCGAGCACCAGAATCGGCGGGTTATGGATCAGGGCCTGAGCCAGGCCCACCCGCTGACGGTAGCCCTTGCTCAGCTTGTGGATATGACGGTTCTGCATCTCGGTCAGGGCACAGCTTTCGACCACATAGTTCAACCGCTTTTTTAATTCGCGCGAGCGCTTGATGCCCTTGATCCGGCCGCAAAACTTGAGATACTCCCGTACGCGCATTTCGCGGTAAAGCGGAGGCAACTCAGGCAGATAGCCGAGCTGCCGCTTGATCTCGAGTGGATGAGTGAAAACATCCCGGCCGGCCACCTTGACCTCACCCTGGGTAGCCGAGAGAAAACCCGTAATGATACGCATTACGGTAGTCTTACCCGCGCCGTTGGGACCCAGAAAGCCAAGTATCTCGCCTTTTTTCAGTTGGAACGAGATTTCGTCCACGGCCAGGAAGTTCCCATAGCGCTTGCTCAGTTTGGATACCTGTATCAAAGGCGCCTCCCGCCTTGAGAAATTTTGAGATGACTCATTGACAGCGTTGTTTAGCAGGCACTACCGGCAATCCATGCCTGAGCGACAAGTTAAATGGACTTTCTGTAGTCGCTGGTTATCTATTTTTGGATATTGTGTTTTTTTGTTCTAAGTCTTTAAAACCAGCCACTGGCAACTAACCACCGGTAACTGTCTTTACTTTTCCTTGGTGTCTTTGCCCCTGCCTTGTTTCTTCTTCTCTTCTGACTCCTGACTCCTGTATTATTCTTCGCCTTTCTCTTTGCTCCTGTCTTTTTTTTCTTCTCTTCTGACTCCTGACTCCTGACTCCTGACTTCTGACTCCTGACTCCTGTATTATGCTTTACCCTTTGTCTGTTTGTCTTTACCCGAAAGCTATCTGAATTTTTTGGCCCTCATGCGGAAAAATCCCCTCAGGGGTTCAATATACGAACTTCCTACCTGCAGGTCGATAAAATCAAGCCCCGCCGAGAAGAAAAACTCCTCCTGCCTGCGGCGGCGCTCGGCGACCAGGGCCTTGAAACCACTGCGCACCTGACGCGAGGAAGCATCCACGGCTGCGGTGCGGCCGGTTTCGGGATCGGTCAGGCGTACCAGACCCACGTCAGGCAGCTCCAGCTCGCGCGGGTCGGTGATACGCATCGGGATTACATCATGGCGACTGGCGGCCACGCGTAGCGGCCTTTCGTAACCGGTGTCCAGAAAGTCGCTCACCACGAACAGCACGCTTTTGTGGTTGAGTATGTGCAAAAGATACTCGAGACCCGCGCTCACCGAGGTGCCCTTGTGCTCGGGTACATGGAAGAGCAGCTCCCGGATTACCCGCAGTACGTGCTTGCGTCCTTTCTTGGGCACCACCACTTTTTCCACCTGTTCGGTGACTATCACCAGTCCCACCCGGTCGTTGTTCTTAATCGCGCTGAAAGCGAGCACCGCGCAGATTTCGGCGGCGAACTCGTTTTTCAGGCGGTCTACCGTTCCGAATGCGCCGCTTCCCGAGGCATCCACCAGGAAAACCACAGTCAGCTCACGTTCCTCGACAAACTTTTTCACGTATGGGTACCCCATGCGGGCGGTCACATTCCAGTCTATGGAGCGAATGTCATCGCCCTGCTGGTATTCCCGAACTTCCGAAAACTCCATGCCCAGGCCCTTGAAAATACTGTGGTATTCTCCGGAGAAAACATCATCCACCAGACTGCGGGTCATGATTTCGATACGCTGGACTTTCTGGAGTATTTCCTTAGGGATCACGGTCAGGGTACCTCTATATGATCGAAAACCTTCTGGATGATATCCTCGCTGGTCAGCTCCTCGGCTTCCGCCTCATAAGTGAGGATCACCCGGTGGCGCAACACATCCATGCCGATCATTTTCACATCCTCGGGAGTAACATAGGCTCGTCTCCGGATGAAAGCGTTGGCCCGGGCCGCGGCGGCCAGGTAAATGGTGGCACGGGGACTGGCGCCGTACTCGATGAGCACTTTCAAATCCTCCATGCCGTGTTCACCGGGCTCGCGGGTGGCCATAACCAGGGATACTATGTAATCCTTGATCTTTTCATCCATGTAGATGTCATGGATCACCTTGCGGCAGCGCAAAACATCATCCGGACCGAGCAGTTTGTTTACTCCCGGCACCTCTCCCGTGGACATGCGTTCCAGGATCTGACGTTCCTCTTCCCGTCCTGGATAAGTAACCTTGAGCTTGAACATGAAACGATCTACCTGGGCCTCGGGCAGCGGATAGGTGCCCTCCTGTTCGATGGGGTTCTCGGTGGCCAGCACCAGGAAAGGCTGCGGCAGGTCATAGGTTTTGGTCCCTATGGTTACCTGACGTTCCTGCATGGCCTCGAGCAGCGCACTCTGTACCTTGGCCGGCGCCCGGTTAATCTCATCCGCCAGGATGATATTGGAAAAAACAGGCCCCTTGTGGGGGTTGAATTCGCCGGTTTTCTGATTGTAGACCATGGTGCCGATAAGGTCGGCGGGTAAGAGGTCGGGGGTAAACTGGATGCGCTGGAACCCGGCGTCGATAACCTTGCTCAAGGTTCTCACGCTGAGGGTCTTGGCCAGGCCGGGTACGCCCTCGATCAGCACGTGGCCGTCACAGAGAATACCCAGCAGCATACGTTCCACCATGTAACGCTGGCCGACTATCACCCGGCCCACTTCCTGGATGATGCGCTCGACAAATTCACTCTCGGCTTTCACCTGTTCGCTCAACTGCTTGAGTTGCTCGGTCATTTAACGCTCCGTTACTGTAGTTTCCGGTAAAAAATCACCAAACTGCGCTAACCCTTAATAACACACCCCGCTTGGACACGGCCCCCTCTCCACTCACGCGCGTCTGGTGTCGCGCACCAGCGCGCGGATCTCCGCTTCGCTTCGGTTGCGAGCCCTCATCCACTCCTCTCGTTCGCGTTCGCTTACGAGCCCAGCCCTCTGTGTCCCTGCAGCAGTCACCCCTCTAAAGAGGAGATTTTTTCAATCCAGTCCCCTCTAAAAAGAGGAACTCGGGGTGGCTCGTAAGCGAATGCGCCGCGAGCGGTGTGTCAGGGGTGTGTTTTCTTTTTACACCTCTCGACAGGAAACATAATCTGCGCAACCGGAGGCGATTCGTGCACAGCACGACACACCCGAACACGCAGTGCTTGTCATCTGTGGATAATGATAAATAAGCCGGATTTTCATCTATAAAAGCAATCGGCATACCAGCGCCGCCGGCGCGAAAACCTCTCGACTCAAGCGCTTGAAAAAGCTTGAGTTATAATAAATACAGCTGGTATTTGGGGGACCTGTTTCCGGTCTATTTAGAGCAACCATACCTCAAATGAGGTAGAACCTGCCAACAGAATAAAAAAACTGAGACGCACTTCATCTCAGCTCACTTCGCCCTGCTTCCAGGGTGACTCAACTCCGACGCCGTCAAACATTCGGAGCTAACTTGCCGGAGGCTTGTAGCTTTCCAACTCCTCGATGGTCAGGTAAATGTGGGTCCAGATGCCATCCTCTCCGAATTCGGCCTTTCTTTTCCCGGCCATTTCACGCAAGGCAGGCAGGTATTTACGGAAACGCTGGTAATTGTCGGGATTGATTATTTCCAGAATCCCCACCGCCACGTAAGCGCAAAGTTCAACATCATCTGTTCTTTTTTCCAGCACTTGCACGAAAGTATCCTCGATGAGGCCGGCGGCCGGCGTTCGCGCGAAAGCAGCCAGGGTTATCGGCAGGCTCAGGTGCAGACGGCGATCCACCGTCTCATCTTCGAACAAGTCGATCAGCAGTGGTACGCTGCTGGTGTCCTGGATTTCTCCCAGGGCCATAATGATGGTTTCCAGAAGAATGTAATTCTTCTCGGTGTGCAGCAGTTCGCTCAAGGGCTGCGCAGCCACCCTGTCCTTGATATAACCCAGGGCGCTCACCATGCCGATTCTTACATTATAGTTCGGGTCGTTCAGGTAATCCAGCAGGAGCGAAGCGTTCCGTATATTGTAAAGCGTGCGGGTGACCGAGTCACGTTCGACAATGTTACCGTGACGCAGAACCTCGACCGCCCCGGCCACTATCCGCTCCTCGGAGACCGCGGTTTCTTCCTGCTTGTCCTTACTCGAGCCGCAGGCAAAAGAAAAAAGCACGCTTAACCCTATGAGGCAGAACAACCGCAGGATTGTACCGGTTCCGACGCGGTTTTCCGGATTGTTTCTGAGCGAAAATCTGCTTGGATGCATGACAACCTCTTGATAAAAATGCTGTTTGTAACTAATCAGGACTCAGAATGGAAAAACCGGCTCCTGATACGCACATGGCGCTTCGCCGCCATGAAAATCTACTACGAAAATTTCGTTTTTTATGGGGACGGACACGGGCATCTCCCCTCTGGTGACACGTTCGCTTACGAGCCCTCATCCACACCTCTCGTTCGCGTTCGCTCACGAGCCCTGCCCTCTCTCTCTGTGTGTCCCCACAGAATGGTGCACAGGAAACAGACTCATCGGAAAATTATTTTGACAACCAGGTTTCTCTGTACACCGCATTATTTGAAGATGGGATGATCGAACCATCCGAGCTGGAAAAGCTCGCTCAGCGCGGCCAGGGCCAGTACAACCACATAGCCGAAAAACACTGCCAGCGCCACGACTGCGCTGCGGCTGCTCAAATCTTCTTTCGAGACATTTTCTTCCACGGTCTGCTCGTGTTCAGTTCCGGAGAGACAGCTCCCGAGCCACCCTTACCGAAACACGGGATTTATTAAGTTTAATCCGCGTTTATGATCAGCCATGCGCTCTGCGCCAGACAACTCTGCCGCCTACCACGGTGGCCTCGGCCCGACCCACCACCTGGCGGCCGTGAAACGGAGTGTTCCGGCTTTTCGAGTAGAATTTATTTTTGTCTATCTTCCAGTGGGTTTTGATATCCAGCACAGTAATATCAGCCGGATCGTCTTTGCCCAGAGAACCGCCGGGCACCCCGAGGATCGCTGCCGGAGCCACGCTCATTTTCACAATCAGACCCGGCAGGTCCATGATTTTGCTTTCGACCAATTCGGTATAAGCGACCGGGAACGAGGTTTCCAGGCCGATGATCCCGTTGGGGGCGTCGGCAAAAGCGGTCTCCTTTTCATCGTAATGGTGTGGTGCGTGGTCGCTGGCAATGCAGTCGATGGTACCGTCGGCCAGGGCTTTTTTCATCGCCGCCACATCCTCGGCAGTGCGCAGCGGCGGGGCCATCCTGGCGTTGGTGTTGTAGCCCTCCACTTCCTCCTCGGTCAGGCTTAAATGATGGGGTGTTACTTCCGCGGTAACCTTTACACCCTCGGCCTTGAAATTCCTCACTATCTCCACCGAGCGCCGTGAGGAGATATGGGCCACATGCAATCTGGCGCCGGTAAGACGGGCCAGGGAGCAGTCGCGATATACTACTATTTCCTCGCTTTCGACCGGTATTCCGGGAAGTCCCAGGCGAATGGCGACCAGTCCGGCGTTCATTACCCCTGATCCCACCAGAGTGGGATCCTCGCTGTGGTTGATAATCGTCACCTCGAAAACGCGCGAGTATGACAAGGCCTTGCGCATGATTTCCGCATCTGCCACGCAGTGGCCGTCATCGGTAAAAGCCACCGCCCCGGCCTTGAGCATCTCGCCCATCTCAGCCAGGTTCTCGCCGGCAAGATTCTTGGTTACGGCTCCCACCGGATAGACCCGGGCGTAACCCGCGCGGATGGCCTCGCGGATAATGTAGCCAACAGCGGCCTGGTTGTCGGTCACCGGATCGGTGTTCGGCATGGCCGCAACGGCGGTGAAACCACCGGCGACCGCAGCCCGGCAGCCGCTCTCGACCGTTTCCGTGTCCTCGCGGCCCGGCTCGCGCAGGTGCACGTGCATATCGATCAGACCCGGAACCACCACTTTTCCCGTGGCATCCAGAACCTCGGTATCCTTGTCCGAGGCCAGGTTTTTACCTGTCTCGGCCACTTTCCCCTGCTCGACCAGCAGGTCCAGCTTTTCATCCACCTTGTTTTTCGGGTCGATCAGGCGACCCCCACGAATCAGCAATCGACTCAAACTTCACCTGCCTTTTTAGCTTTCCGTAGATGAATCACGTATCGAGGCGGCTTGCGCCGCGGCGGTCGGCCTGCCTCCAGCCAGGAGAAACAGCGCCGCCATGCGCACCGCCACCCCGTTGGTGACCTGCTTGAGAATGACCTGGTTCACGCCGTCGGCCACATCAGAGTCTATCTCCACGCCCCGGTTCATCGGTCCCGGATGCAGGATAAGCACATCGTGGCCGGCCGCCTCCAGCCTTTTGCTGGTCACCCCGAACAGGTTGTTGTACTCGCGCAAGGAAGGGAACAGATTGGACTGCATCCTTTCCAACTGAATGCGCAGAACGTTCAGGGCATCGGCCTCGGCAATAGCATCCTCGATATGAGGGTAGATCTCCACACCCAGTTCCTCGATGCGGCCGGGGATCAGGGTCGGCGGCCCGCAGACACCCACTTTTGCGCCCATTTTACGCAGGCCCCAGATATTGGAGCGAGCAACCCGGCTGTGCACCACATCGCCGACAATAACCACTTTAAGACCCTCGAGCTTGCCGAAATGATCCCTCAAGGTGAGCATATCCAGCAAGCCCTGGGTGGGATGCTCGTGCCACCCGTCACCGGCATTTATCACGTTGGAGTCGATCCTCTGGGCCAGAAAAGCCGGCGCCCCGGAACTGGAGTGGCGAATGACCACCATGTCGATGCGCATGGCCTCCAGGTTGCGCGCAGTATCGACCAGGGTCTCGCCCTTGACTACACTGCTCTGGGAGATATTGATATTGATAGTGTCCGCGCTGAGACGTTTCTCGGCGAACTCGAATGAGGTGCGGGTACGGGTACTGGGTTCGAAGAAGAGATTGACAATTGTTTTGCCGCGCAGAACCGGAACTTTTTTGATCTGGCGCTCGCTGATCTCTTTGAACGGCTCGGCGGTATCGAGGATGAGAAGGATTTCCTCGCGGGTGAGTTCTTCCAATCCTAACAGGTGCCTGCGCTTGAATTGCATGGTTGTCGGCTTTGTCAATAAGGGTTGAACTTCCTTTAACTTATAGGTTATTCTCCGGATATCTTTCTCGAGACAAGCGCCTCCATGGAAACAAGCGCGTTTGTCAGACCGGCTTGATCCACACTCCGTCCGCACCATCGATTTCGGCCACCTTGACCACCACTTCCTCGTTCAGGGAAGTCGGGAGATTCTTGCCCACAAAATCCGCCCGGATGGGCAGTTCACGGTGTCCGCGGTCGATCAGCACCGCCAGGACTATCCGAGCGGGGCGGCCGAAATCCACCAGGGCATCCAGGGCGGCACGAATGGTCCGGCCGGTAAACAGGACATCATCGACCAGCACTACCACCAGACCGGTCACATCGCTAGGCAGGTCGGTGCTGCGCACTACAGGCTGGACCGGAGTATGGCGCAGGTCATCGCGGTAGAGGGTGATGTCTAGTTTCCCCATGGGGACTTTTTCACCCTCGATCTCCTCGATACAACCAGCTAGGCGCTCGGCCAGGTTAACACCGCGGGTCTGAATGCCCACCACGAGCAAAGACTCGGTGCCCTGGTTCTGTTCGAGAACCTCATGGGCGATCCGGCGAACCGAGCGCCGCATCATCGACGCATCGAGCACCTGTTTTTCACTTTTACCGGATGACATTGAAAATCCTAAAATAAAACCTTCCAACGGTGCAAGGCCCCTTGAAAGGTTTTAAATAATAAAGACACACCTTTTCACAGCCTCGCTGAACCGGATTAAAAGGCGGGATATTTTATCGCTGCCGTCTTAATTCGTCCCTTCAGACTTTTTCTTCAGTTCGTCGGCTTCTTTCCAGATCTCGATGGCCTTAGCTTTCTGATCGATCTTCATATATCCCACGCCCAGGTTCTGCAGGGTTGGACGGTCGCGCGGACAACCATTGTCAAACATGGCCTCGATAGTCTCGATCACGCTATTCCAATTTTCCAGAGAAATGTAAATATAGTAAAGCTGAACCCCGGATTCACAGTCCGTGGGATCATCATCGAAAACCAGAGAAAAGTAATTAGCGGACTTGCCTAACATCTCGATAGCTTTTTGCTTGGATGCCTCGTCCTCTTGTTTGTCGAGCTTGAGATAGAGCTGGTAATAACACATACCGGCATTATAAACATCCGCCATGCTGATATCCGTTCCGATTTCCAGGCCGGCGTCCTCGAGCCACCGGGTGTAGATTTCGCCGGCTCTTTCATAATTGGAGTCATTCATGTAGATTATCACCAGCCGACGCTGGACATCGAAATCCTCCGGGTTTTCCTCAAGGTAATCCTCGTAGACCGCGATTGCCTCTTCCCTATTGCCGGAAATCAGGTAAGCGTGGCCCAGGTTTTTCACGAAAGCGCCGTCTTCCGGATCGAGCTCGATTGCCCTGCTGAGACTCGCAACGGCCTCTTCAAAAAGCGGTGCTGCACTGTCGGGCTGCGGCGGGTCGGCGGAGGTAAAAAGCTGGCCTTGCTCCAGCAGGGCCACACCCAGATTGGCATGGGACTCTTTGCGGTCCGGATTGATCGAGTTAGCCAGGTGAAATTTGTCGATCGCTTCAGGGAAACGACTCTGCTGCAGCAGTGCGGTGGCATCCTTGACAAAAGAAGCCCAATGGAAGTCGCGATATTTGTCGATCTCTTTTCTCAACTTCTTGTCGGGATTCTTTTCCAGGGCCAGGCTGTAATTCTCCCCTGCTTTCACCCACTGGGCGATTCCCGCATAAGCCTGGGCCAGATAGTAGTACAACTCCGGATCGTTGGGGTACTGAGCCTTGTTCTCTTCCAGCACCTCGACAGCTTCTTTATATTTCTTGGCCTTGATGCGGACCTTGGCCCCGGTTACCACCGGCGTGGAAGCGACTGTCAGAAGCCAGACACTGCAAACCGCCAATGTCATCAATATCTTACGCATTTTTTAAATATCCTTTCCTTACAAGAACAGGTGGCCGTAATTGAAAGCAGTTTTTAGTATTCTTAGGGAAAAATTACAATTTATATAAAATAATTTCTCTGACAATTCCAGTCAAGGAAAACCTGTTACCGTTCAGGTCGGACAGGCATAATTGCTGTAATCCTTTATCGGCAGTGATTTTCCACCGTCGGAAGCCATGTCGGAGAACCAGTTCAGTTATCCATCGAATTGCTGCGCTTTCTGGCCAGAAGCTCGGCAAAGGATTTTCCGCCTTCTTCGATACCGGCCGCTGCGAGCTTGTGGGCCAGCGGATGATACCAGTCCAGCTTTCGGGCCACCTCTTCCGGCAGGCTGTCGACTTTTCCCTGAAAAAGAATCCCGCCCCGGTTTGAAAAAACCAGGATCGTGCTGACCCGATTTTTCAGCCTGCCGGCCTCGGCGGCCGAGACAACGACCGCGGATCCCCGTCGGGTTTCCCCTGCCAGGAAGTTGCAGACCGCCTCGGCGTGCTTACCATCGAGCCGGGCAAAAGGCTCATCGCAGAACCAGACATCCGGCCGGTTAAGGGCCTGGGAAGCCAGGACCAGCAGGCGCCGCTCACTATCGCTCAAGGCCCAGACCGACCGCCGGGCTGCGGAACCGAAGCGGACTTGGAACAACTCCTCCAGCCGGGCGATCCTCCGGGTTTCCACCTTGTTACCCGGCAGGCCATAGCCCAGCTCTTGCTCCACGGTGGCCCCTACAAACGACTCTTCTCCGGGCGGTGGCAGATAGCCCACCCCGATCTTTCCGGACTCCACGGAAGGATAATGGCGGCCGTTTTGCAGAAGAAATTCTATCCGCCCACGAACTGGGGATTCGAGACCGGCCATCAGCCGCAAAAGCACCGAACGTTCCCGGCTCCTGCCGCCGGTAACCAGTGCCGGGGCACCGGAATCGATCAGCCAATCGACTTCGACGGCCTTCGCTTCCGGAATCCGGTCTTGCCGCTGTACGCCTGTCGGCAGCTCAACAGCTTCTAATCTTATTTGACGAATTAAGCTATCCATTTATTTAATCTATTGATAGGAAAAAACTTGACACGGAATTGATAACCTTTTATGATTGAAGATAGTACCGCAGCTAAAAATTTTTTCGGTTCATCCTGATCTCCAAGAACTCCAGGTTCAAGGGCCGGCATCGAAAAAATTGAATGAATCGTAATTTCCACCTACTGCACGAGACGAGGAAATGTTTAATGAGGTTTTTCAGGGCTGCCGGATTTTTAATACTAGTTTGCCTCACAGCAACCCACGCGGTGGCTAAAAAAAACCCCTACGAAGAAAAAGGCAGATTCGGACTGGCCGTCGGCGAGAGCTTCGTGACCGTGAATTACGTAATCACCTATCTCGATGAGACGTACAAAGCCGGTTACCTGGCCTTTAAGATTGACCTCGAGGAAGCCAAGGGCCTCGATCTGGAACAAGAGGTGGTAGAGTCCGAATGCAAATTAAAAAACGCCAAAAAGCAAATTATCTCAGGAAAGGTGGAAAGGAGAAGCGATACCAGTATAATTCTGCTCTTTCCCTTGGACGATAATTTTAAAAAGACCAGCAAGATGACAGTGTACACTGTCATTCGCGATTATAAGCTGAAAAAGAATTTCAAACTATAACAGTCTTTGTATTTTCAAACCTGCCACAGTTCAAATACCAGTCAACAGAGCCGGTTGTTCCATTTTGGTACACTTCGCTGCGGGATCGCTCAACTCGAACCAAGCCGCCACTGGTTAAAAACCAGGGCTATGAGCTGCTAACTTCAGAACGTTCCTAGCCCGGATTATTCATAAACAAGGCGATTATCTTTAAAAAGAGTGTCTTACAC
>CAZSTM010000037.1:0-15184 GCA_964609635.1 uncultured Gemmatimonadales bacterium | reverse complement strand
ATGTTTCGCAGAGATTTCCTGAAATCTTCAGGGGTCTGCGGAATCGGAGGGGTGATGGCCGGCGGGGGGGTGGGCCTCACAGCCTCCGGAGCCGGGGGAGCCGCGGGTTCTTCTAGGGGTGAGCCCCGAACCGTAAAAGAAAATATCGAGGCCGAGGTAGTGGTCGTTGGGGGCGGAATGAGCGGTGTCTGCGCGGCCCTGGCTGCCGCCGGGAACGGGGCCTCCACCGTGCTGGTTCAAGACCGGCCCGTGCTGGGCGGCAATTCATCCAACGAAGTCAGGATGCATATCAGGGGAGCCGATGTCGGAGGCCGGCAGAATGCTCGGGAGACCGGGATTATCGAGGAGCTCAGGCTGGAAAACCAGGTCCGCAATCCCCAGCGCTCGGCTGCCATGTGGGACCTGATTCTCTGGGAGAAAGTCAACTATCAGAAAAACCTTACCCTGCTCCTTAATACCGCAATGACCGACTGCCGAAAGGAAGGAAATGTTATCCGCTCGGTGGACTGCTTTCAGTTGACTACGCAGAAGGTTTTCACTATCGAGGGAAAGCTTTTCATCGACTGCACCGGGGACGGCACCCTCGGATATCTGGCGGGCAATCCTTTCCGGGTCGGGCAGGAGGGGCGGGATGAATTCGGCGAATCCCTGGCTCCGGCAAAACCGCAGCCCTACACCATGGGTTCCACCCTGCTGTTTCAGGCGCGGGATGCGGGACATCCGGTGCCTTTCAGGCCGCCTGATTGGGCGTACAGTTATCCCGCAGATGAAGACCTGGGGCGCGGGCATGGCAGTTTTGAATACGGATACTGGTGGATCGAATGGGGCGGGATGCTGGATACCATAGCCGATGACGACCGGATCAGGGAAGAGCTGATAAAGATCCTGTTCGGGGTATGGGACCATCTGAAAAATCACGGGGACCACGGAGCGGACAACTGGGTCCTCGACTGGTTCGGTTTTCTTCCCGCCCGCCGGGAAAGCCGCAGACTTATGGGAAAATATATCCTGCGGCAGGATGACCTGGTCGCCGGGAGAATATTCCCGGATGAGGTCGCCTACGGGGGCTGGCCCATCGACCATCACCGCGAACAGGGCTTTGATTACAAGGGCGAGGATTTTTATTTCAGTCATAAGCTCGATAAACTTTATTCAATCCCCCTGAGCTCGCTTTTCTCGGCGGAGGTGAAAAACCTGTTTTTCGCCGGAAGGGCGATCAGCGCAACACACCTGGCCCTGGCCTCCACCAGGGTGATGGCCACCTGTGCGGTTATCGGGCAGGGAGCGGGAACCGCGGCCGCTTATTGCGCGGCCCGGGACCTGGCACCGGAGAGGCTCTCCCCCGGAGACATCCGTCTTATCAGGCAAACCATTCTGAAACAGGACGGCTACCTGCCGGGCACCGAAAATGAGGACCCGCAAGACCTTGCTCCCCGGGCGAAAATATCGGCCGGGAGCGAGCAGCAAGGCTTCGAAGCCGGGAAAGTGGTCGATGGGGTAACCAGGACGGTTGGAAGGGATTCACACCACTGGCGCTCTGTTTCACTCGATCCGGCCGCCGCCGTTATAGAACTTGATTTCGGTAAACAGGTTGCCTTATCCGAGCTGCACCTGACATTCGATACCAACCTGACCCGCTCGATGACTCTCACCCACGAGGACGGCTTTAACGCCTCGATGAAAGAAGGGCCCCAGCCGGAAACCGTAAAAGATTACTGCATTGAGGCTTCCGACCAGGGAAGCTGGAATACCGTGGAAACGGTAAGCGGCAACTTTCAACGTAAAAGAATCCATTCGTTCGACAGCCTTCGCTGCCGGAAGATCAGGATTAAAGTTACCGCCACCAACGGGGCGAGCGAAGCGAGAATTTTCGAGGTGCGCTGCTATGGATGAATCTTTAGATTCTTACTCATTCACTCTAAGAGATTATCTTTCATATTTTTTACGACCAAGGCACCAAGGGTTCCACTCTCGGCCTCTCCCCTCAAGTGACAAAGAGACAAAGTCCCAACCCTTTCTTTCTTTGTCACTTTATTACTCAGTTACTTTCTTTACACCTTTGTGTCTGGGTGACTTGGTAGTTAGATATTTAAATAGAAAATTACAAATATTTTTGGCCGGGTCTTTCCAGATCAAAGGAGGCAAAGATGAATAATCACCGCATTATCATCTCGATCGTGATTATTTTCTCTTTATTGATTTCCATAGAAACCGCTTTTGTTAAACCGGCGGGAAACCAGGACATGGTTCCGGTGCCGGCCGGTAAGTTCACCATGCAGGTGGAGTACCGCTGGCGCGAAGGCTTGACTCTCGATTCGTTGATCACCGATGATCGCGGACTTCGGTACAGTATGACAGAAGAGGTGTATCTGGCCGACTATTACATAGACAGAACCGAAGTGACTAACCAACAATTCGAACAATTCCTGAAGGCTGCCGGATATCGGCCTGAATGGCCTGAAAATTTTCTCAGGCATTGGCGTAAGGGGACTTATCCAAAGGGCAGGGGCGATCACCCGGTAGTCTGGGTATCGTTGGAGGATTCAAAAGCCTACGCCGGATGGGCCGGCAAGAGGCTGCCCACAGAGGAACAATGGCAAAAAGCGGCTCAGGGCCGGGACGGCCGTACCTGGCCCTGGGGAAATCTATACGACCCGAATAGGGCCAACATGGATTCCGAGGGTACCAGGCCTGTGGGCAGCTACTCCGAGGACTTTGGACCCTACGGATGTCTGGACATGGCCGGCAATGTCTGGGAATGGACGGATTCGTTTCAGTCGGATGGATATCATTATTTTTCCTGGGTCCGGGGGGGAAGTTACTTCTTAGCTAAGGGGAGCCGCTGGTACATGCAGGGCGGGCCTATTACGAATTATCAGCGAGCCAAATTCTGGCACCTGAACCCTGCCTTGAATAGATGCGCTACTGTGGGTTTCCGCTGTGTGAAAGATGCAGAATGAGAATGATCTCGCCGATACAGCTATAGTCTTTACTGTGAAAGTTAATTTTTGTCCGAGAGGCAGATATGTTTAAGACCGCTATTACCCCGGAGCTGCCTGCTTTAAGTTTGATTTCTTTTATTTTACTTGCCGCTGTCTCCACGGCAGCTCCTGCTGAAAAGGTAATAACTTACCTTCCCGACAAATTACATGTTAAAAATATCGTCCTGGAAAATGAAACTATACGGTATACGATTTCACTCGACAGAGGGGTAGAGCTTACCAGTGCGGTGGAAAAGGCCACCGGCACGGATTTTCTGGCCGGGAATCCGCCTTTGATGTTTACTTCAGTCAGAATGCGCAGCTGGATCGATGATGTGGGCTATCATTTGTTTACTATGGAAGACAAGGAAACCGAAAAAGAGGTTCGCCTATCTATAACTCAGAAATCCAGCTATGTCGAAAACCCCCTTATGGTAACGCAAACTTTTTCTCTAGGCGCCGGACCTGAGCTGACCTGGAATGCTAAAGTGCTTAACTCCGCAACCGGGGGAAGAGCCTATCGCGATCCCCAGAATATAACCAGCAGGATAACCTTCCCGCTCATGCAGAAAGTCAAGCTGGGAAGCCAGGCGGAAATGCATTATTTGATACCCACACAGGGAAGCTTTTTCTGTATCGACTCGCCTGAAGACCTAATTTTTTATTTTACCGGAGGCTCCGATCCCAGGCTGCCCATAGATATTTACAATAAGCAATTGGGCCGGGGTTTTTATTTTCAACTTACCGGGTCGAGCCTGAATTGGAATTTTGCCGGCAAAGATGATTTCCTTTCGAGAGTTTTTACTCTGACCCAGAAACCCGGCGAGGAAACCGAGGTTATTGACTGCCGGATTTGCCCCCATCAGGGAGACTGGCATGCGGCCTTCCGGGCGTTCAAAGAATACATCCGCTCCGGCTTCGATTTTCATTATTACCATCGGCCGATACAGGAAAAATACCGGCAGCGTCTGGTTTCCCACTTTACTTTCCTCTACGGCCATGACATATACGACCCGGAAACCAACCGATTCAGAATCGATGAATTTCTGGATGAAGGCGAATTGAATTTTGGAGGTTATGACTATATCCTGCTCTGGCACGATTACCCGCGAATGGGTATCGACAACCGCGACCAGTTCGACATGTATGAAGACCTGCCCGGAGGTTTGGCGGGCCTGCGCGAAATGGTCGACCGGGCGCATGCCCGGGACGTACAGGTGTTCATTCCTTACAAACCGTGGGACATCATGAAAGGCCGCAGGGATTATTTTCGGCAGGAAGCCCGGGTCGCTGAAGCCATAGGTGCGGACGGCATTTTTCTGGACACCATGAGCAAATCAGACAGGGCTTTTCGCGACGCCCTGGATACTGTAAGCCCGGATATGGTTTTTGTCAGTGAGGGCAGGCCCGATCTGGAAGCGGCGCAGCTGGTTACCGGAAGCTGGAACCAGCAGGGGACGGCAACCAATGAAATGCCGAACGTGGACCTTTTCCGATTCGTTTTCCCGGAACACAATGTCCACAATATCAACCGGGCGGCACGCAAGCGTGACAAGCTTATATACAACGCCCTGTTCAATGGTGTAGGCCTGATTGTCTGGGAAGACATTTTTGGTGAAATCAACCGTTTTTCGTGGAATGAACGCATCCTCATCCGCCGGTACAGCAGAATTATCCATGAAAACAGGGATGCTTACCTGACCGGGAATCCGGTTCCGCTGGTGGCGGATTTCCGCGATGATCTTTACGTAAACGCCTTTCCGATTGCCGAAAAATGTGTGTATCCGGCTTATCAGCTCGGCCGGGAAAAAGTCGCCACCCGCGGTGGTTTGGATAACCGCTTGATTGGGCCCTTTATGGAAGTGGATCATCCGGCTAACTGGCATTTTGTCGATGTCTGGAACCATCAGCCGATTCCCACACAAAAGAAGGCGGGTAAGACGTGTCTGGCTTTTCCGGAGGAACCGGCCGATGTTATCAGTTGCATTATCGGTATGCCCGAGAATTTGAAAGTCGAAAGAGATGGAGACCTTTTGCGGATTGAGGCTGCAAGACCTCTGGGAGAAGCCTCTATTCAGATAAATACGGTAAATAATCTGACTATGATGGAAGAAGAAGTGATAGAACTTCAGGGCAATAGCGGTGTGGTCGAGCTTTCCCGGTTGAACCTGGATTTTCCCTACCTGGTACTGGTAAAATTAATGCAGGGCGATATTCTCAAGGATGAAGTAATTCTGGATCTAGGCTGGAAAAAATTTTAGAAATGTTGCAGTTTGGATCCTTCCTTTCCTTTAGTAAAGACTAAGGATCAGGCAAAAACAACCCGGCAAAATATCCGGAATTTAAAACTGCGCTTGCCATACTTTTTTCTTACCCGAAGTTACTTTATTACCAATAGGTTCTTCGTAAACAGGTAAATAGATTCTTTGCCGAGATTGCTCCATCGCTCGAGACTGGAAACCACCTTGCCAATTCCGGGTGGTTTTGTTATATTCCTGCGGCATTTAATCCGGTTTAGTCGTCGTGGGCCTGTCGGCTCACCCGGAAACCATGAAAATGTTTTTCGTAGGGGCACAGCAGGCTTTGCCCCTGCACCGGGTTTTTGTCGAAACCCTGGAAACATGCCCCTTTGGGCCATTATTTTCATAGTAGATAGATTTCTATAATTTTTTTTCACTCAAGCGGCAACGCAGGAGCGCTAATTAATGGGTAGGAAGAGAATCACTAAAAAGAAGCTCAAGGAGGACGCCTTTGTCAGCGCCACTTTTGAGGCGAGCCATTTTGTCCAGGAGCACCTCACCCGGATGATCGTCGGTGTGGTTGGCGCGCTGATCCTGGTGGGCCTGGCCTGGATGTATTTCAACTATCGCGGTGAACGCAACAATGAAGCCGACCTGGCCATGTTCAGGGCCCAAAACGTATATGCTAGCAGGCAGTATGCTCTGGCGGCTTCCGACTTCGAGCGGGTGGCGGAGAACTACTCCGGTACGGCTGCCGGGGATAAGGCGTTGTTTTTCGCCGGTGACTCTTACTACAATGCGGGCGACCTGAACCAGGCCCTGACCCGTTTCGAGGAATGCAGGGACAAACTGTCCAACGATGATCCGCTGATGCTGAACGCGGTGATAGGACAGGCCGCCGTCTATGAACAACTGGAGGATTTAGACAAGTCGATCGGGTTTTACACCGAAGCGCTGGAAATGGCCCACTATGACTACCAGAAAGTGGAGATCATGGACGCCTTGAGCCGGGTAATGGCCATGGCGGGAAGAAACGAAGAAGCCCTGGAGGTGATGGACCGGGTTATCGAAGACTACCCGGACAACCCCACCACAGCAATAATCATCGAGCGGAAAGCGGAATTACTGGCGCGCCTTTTCGCCGCGGCCGAAAGCACTAATTAAAACAGATTCGATATATACTAAAGCAAAAAGGCAGGGGTTTTCGCTGAAAGCCCCTGCCTTTTTTTATTATCTTATTGCTATCTCATTTAATCAGCCGCCGGGCCCGGTCAAGCTGCACTTTCACGGCCTCGGGCGCGGTGCCTCCGTAGCCTTTTCGGGAAGCGAGCGAACTTTCAAAGTTCAAAACCTCCCTGAGGTCCGGACCGAAAAGCTCGCTCTCCCGGGTGTAAACCTCCAGGGGCAGTTCTTTGAGGCTCTGCCCGGTTTTTTCGCACTCGCGTACCAGAGCGCCCACTACCCGGTGGGCTTCCCTGAACGGTAAGTCCTTTGCCACCAGGTAGTCCGCCAGGTCGGTAGCCAGCAGGAAATCATCCAGAGCGGCGGCCATCCTCTGAGGGTTAATCTCCAGGGTGGCCACCACGCCCGCGGTTATCCTCAAGGATACGGTCAACGTGTCGAAGCAGTCGAACAGGGGCTCCTTGTCCTCCTGCAGGTCCTTGTTGTAGGTGGAGGGCAGCCCCTTGAGAGTGGCCAGCAGGCCGGCAAGCTGTCCGATCACCCGGCCGGCCTTGCCGCGAACCAGCTCCAGGGCATCCGGGTTCTTTTTCTGCGGCATCAGGCTGCTGCCGGTGGTATAAGCATCGCTCAAGGTTACAAAACCATAGCCCGGGCCGGAATAAATAATCAGGTCCTCGGCCAGCTTCGACAGGTGGTTCATGGCGATTGCCGCAGCGCTCAAGAACTCGAGTACGAAATCCCGGTCGGCGACCGCATCCATGCTGTTAGGCCCCACGCGCTCGAACCCCAGGCGCCGGGCCAGGAATTCCCGGTCCACTCCCAGGGTCTCTCCCGCCAGAGCGCCGGAGCCCAGGGGCAGCACCGATGCGCGCGAGCGCAGTTGACTGAAACGGTCGCGGTCTCTTTCCAGCATCCAGAAAAAGCTCAGCAGGTAGTGGGCCAGGCTCACCACCTGGGCCGGCTGCAGGTGAGTAAAGCCGGGCATCAGGGTCCGGGTATGCGGCTTGGCCTGGGCAAGGAGCGAGCTCTGAAGACCGGCGATGTCCTCGAGCACGGTTTCGGCCGCGCCCATCAGCCAGAGGCGCATGTCGGTCGCCACCTGGTCGTTGCGGCTCCTGCCGGTGTGCAGCTTTCCTCCCACCGGGCCTACCAGCTCACTCAACCGGCGCTCCACCGCCATGTGGATGTCCTCATCCTCATCGCGCCAGGTGAATTCCCCGGCCTCGATCTCGGCCGCGACCCTGGATAAGCCCTCGCACAGTTTTTCGCATTCGGCATTGTCGATAATTCCGGCCTGCGCCAGGGCCTCGGCATAGGCTTTGGAGCCTTCGATGTCCTCGCGCCAGAGCCTGCGGTCGAACCCCAGCGAGCTGTTGAAAGCCTCCATCAGCTTGTCGGTTTCACCCTCAAACCGCCCGGCCCAGGCTTTACTTCTTTTTTTCGCCATTTAGTTTTTCCTTATTCAAGACAGAGAACCTCTAAATCAAGAAGCTTTCCAGCTTCCAGAAGAGCGGTTAGCCAGTTGCCGAAAGCCATCGAGTTATGTTGAGAACCGACATCCAGAACAGGACGGGCTTTTAGAATATCGCCGTCAACAGTCATATTAACACGGAATCGACAAGCGCCTCCACGGGCCTCTTCATCTGTCGGCTCATAACTGTCTTTGATATTTCCCTCGACAACCCCGATCTTGCTGTAAAGATTATCGATATTAATCACTGTCATTGGACCACCGACATTATCAATATCGGCGTACGCGGTAACTCCCCATCCCTTTGCATGGTAATTACGGATCTTATGCTTGGTTCTAGCCATGGTTAAAGGAATGATTCCATGTTGTATATAAATTATTCCCTCATCAGGACGCCAGCGAGTATTACCCTGCATAACCGGCTGGTCACCACTGACGGCATGAAGAATCAAAGATGAAATCATATTGCCCATATCGCCTTCGCAGGCACACATGATACCCTCGTCTATAAGTCTATCATAAGCCAGACAAGGAATAACATGCCTTCTATCCTGAATCCACATTCGGTTGCAGTTGACACATATACCGTTTGCGTCTTCTCTTAAAGCAAGAAATCTAAGAGTCAGGTAGACCCGGGTGGCATCCATGAGATGCTTTTCATCCCTTACCCGGCTCGACTTATGAGTCTCGGGTACCTCGGAAACTTCATCGAAGTCTTTCCTCCAGCTGGTAAGTTCTTGCCGGACCTCATCTTCTTTAAAACTGTCAAACACTTTATAGAATTCAATCATCTCGATCTGTCTGACCCTGACACCAAAGCGATCCTCGCAACTGAAAAGATGCCGGGGCCCCCTGTCGAATCCTATACTAAAGGAAGGGAACTCACCGATATAGAGAACTTTGCTTTCTGAAAGGACTTTTTTGACTCTCAGAGCTCTCAGAAAATCTGAATCACAGCCTCCTCTAATTATCGGCAATCCCAACCTGGAGAGAGAGTATCCCTCCAGGGGCGATCTGGGACCGTCGATCAACAGAGCATCGGTGTCGTAGCTCAATTGTGCTTTCAGTTTCCTGAAGTCTGAATGTTCTTTAAGGATCAAAGGAGGCTCAATCTTTACAAAATCTACTTCCAGGCTCTCCTTAAAACTCCCAACCATATCCTGAGCTCTCTTTTCCAGCTCCTGCATCGTGAGAGGAGAATTAGGATATGACCATGGGAAATAATGAGTAATTCCAAAATAAACAGGTTTAATCTTTACAATACCTCTTAACGGATTATTTTCTCCTCCTGCATAAAGGGTTTCAAAAGTTGTCAGGCTTAAACTTACGAAAACCATGCTCGCCAAAAGAAAAACCATAGTACTTTTTATCCTCCGGGTATCCATCACCTTTCCTCCAGTTTGTGTGATGTTCTGGCTTGGTACATGAATTCATAAATAGTGTAGCGTATTTTTCTAAACCAATCCACAAATTTAGTAGGCGTAGGGGCGAGGCATGCCTCGCCGATGTTCGGGCGACCGATCGGTCGCCCCTACGAGCTCGTTCAGCGTGTCTTGAAATAATACGTAATCGAACTTTTGAATTACAGCACTCAGGAAAAAATCGATACCCGGCTTCTCGCCTGCTGTCGCAGGCACCCTTCTCGAGGGGGATTATCGGCTGTCATTAACATCCATCCTCCTTGAGGGCATTGCGTGCCGTGTCCTTGCTCAACAATGTCTTAGAAGGAAGGTGCACTGGTGAACTGCGTCAAACCTCCAACTTGCGTTTGCCTTCCTTTTTCAGAACCGCCTCCACGGTAAGGGGCAGGCCGAAAATATTGATAAACCCCTCGGCATCGTGCTGGTCGTAGACATCCTCCTCGCCGAAAGTGGCGTATGCCTCGCTGTAGAGCGAGTTCGGGCTTTTGCGGCCGGCTGTAATCACATTGCCCTTGTAGAGTTTCAGCCTGACCGTGCCCGAAACAAACCCCGCAGCCGCCTCGACATAGGCATCCAGTTGTTCCCGTATCCGGGTGAACCACTGGCCGTTGTAAACCAGGTAGGAGTATTGTGCGGCAACCTGGTCTTTCATGCGCAGGGTTTCCCTGTCCAGGGTTATCGACTCCAGCTCATGCAGGGCGGCCAGCAGGATGGTGCCTCCCGGGGTCTCGTACACGCCCCGGCTTTTCATTCCCACCAGACGGTTTTCCACCAGGTCCACCCGCCCGATACCATTGGCTCCGCCGATTTCATTGAGCCGCTCGACAAGCTCCACCGGCCCGGGGCGCTGTCCGTCGAGTCCCACCGGAGTACCCTTTTCGAACTCGAGTTCCAGGTATGTCGGCTTGTCCGGTGCTTTCTCCGGCGAGACTGTAAGCTGGTACATCTGTTCATTCGGCTCGTTCCAGGGGTCCTCCAGCTCGCCTCCCTCGTGGCTTAAGTGCCAGAGGTTTTCATCCCGCGAGTAGATCTTCTCCTTGGTGGCCTCGACCTGCACATTGTGGGCGGCTGCGTAATCGATAGCATCCTCGCGGCTGCGGATGTGCCATTCGCGCCAGGGGGCGATGATGGTAAGCGCCGGATTGAGCGCTTTGACAGCCAGCTCGAACCTTACCTGGTCGTTGCCTTTGCCGGTGGCCCCATGGCTCACCGCATCCGCACCCTCGGCCTCGGCCACCGCCACCATGTACTTGCCGATCAGCGGCCGGGCCATGGAAGTACCCAGCAGGTACTTGCGCTCATAGACCGCGCCGCTGCGCAGCACCGGCCAGATATAGTCGGTGACAAACTCCTCGCGCAGGTCCTTGATAATGCACTTGGAAGCTCCGGAGGCCAGGGCTTTCTCCTCCAGTCCGCTGAGGTCCTCCCGCTGGCCGATATTCGCGGAATAGGCGATAACCTCGCAGCCCGTGTAATTCTCCTTGAGCCAGGGGATGATCACCGAGGTGTCCAGACCGCCCGAATAAGCCAGTACTACCTTGTTCACATTTTTTTTCGCCATCGATTAGGCTCCTAAAATAGGTGGAAATATTAACAGCAAATGAAATCTCAGTTTGAAATTTTGACGTCATCCGACAGATCACGGGCGAATAACCGTTGCCGCAGGCTTGCCCTCCAGGTATCGCTTAAGGCCTTCCAGGTCGGTGATCAGCACCTTGCACACCCCGGCATTCAGGCTGTCCAGGGCAGAGCGCACCTTGGGCAGCATGCCTCCGTCGATAACCCCTTGCTCGATCAGCCTCTCGATCTGTTTGCCGGTGAGAGTCTGAACGGGCTCTCCTGCGGCATCCAGCACGCCGGGCACGTTGCTCAGGAAAACCAGCTCGGCCGCGCCGAGGGCTGCCGCTACCGCGGCCGCCACGTGGTCGGCGTTGATATTGTAGACCACCCCCTGCGCATCCTGACTCACCGGCGAGATTACCGGTACTATGCCCGTGGAGAACAGCCTGGAAAGGGCCTCGGAGTTTACTTCTTCCGGCTCGCCCACATGACCCAGGTCGATCTCGGCTTCCAGCTTACGGGCCCGCACCAGACCCAGGTCGCGGCCCGAGAGGCCCAGCGCCTGGACTCCGGCCGCCACCAGGGTGCCCACCAGACGTTTGTTTACGGCTGCGGAGAGCACCATTTCAACCACGGACATGGCACGTTCATCGGTGATGCGCAAACCCTGGTGGAAGCGCGTCTCCTGACCCAGCAGCTTGAGCCAGGAGCCGATTTCCTTACCTCCGCCGTGGACAATTACCGGCGAGCAATCCATCGAGGCGACCGCTGCGGCAAGGGCCGACAGGAAGGCGGGATCATCCACTTCGCCCCCGCCCACTTTGAGTACCGGCGTACGGTTCATAGCTCCAGCTTTCCGGCGACCGAGGACAGGGCCGTGACCTCGGGAAAACCGAACAGGATGTTAAAATTCTGCACCGCCTGTCCGGAAGCGCCCTTGACTAGGTTGTCGATTGCCGCGGTAACTACGGTGATCGAGCTTTCGGCCACCTCGTTCACACCGATAACGCAGGCGTTGTTATGCCGGATATAGGCCAGACGGGCCGGCTCGTTCGGCTGAAGAAGGTGAATAAACGGCTCGTTGGCATAGGCCTGCTCGTATAAATCCCGCAAGCCCGCCGCACCTTTGCCGCCGGTGTCGAGGTAAATGGTGTACAGTATCCCCCGCGAGAAAGGACAGAGCTGGGGAGTGAAAACCACCCGGACCGCCTTTTGAGCCAGGGTACCCAGTACGTGTTCCATTTCGCCCACATGACGGTGTTCCCGGCCGACCTTGTAAGGCAAAATGTCCTCGTTGACCTCGACAAACTGGTACATCAGCTCCGCCTTGCGCCCGGCCCCCGAGACCCCGCTCTTGGCATCGATCACCACCTCCCCGGCCTCCTCCAGCAGCCCGGCCCGGGCGGGCGGGGCCAGCGCCAGGAGAGCTCCCGTGGGATAGCAGCCCGGGTTGCCGACAATATCGGCCCCGGCAATCCGCCCCCGAAACAGTTCGGGCAGCCCGTAAGCGCTTTGTTCGATAAGCTGAGGAGCCCGATGCTCGACACCGTACCATTTGAGGTACTCGAGCGGATCGCTGAAACGGAAATCCGCGCTCAGGTCGATAATTTTCAGTCCCGGACGGTATATTTTCGCGATCAGCTCCATGGCGGCGGTGTGCGGCAGGCAGACAAAGACCGCCTCCACTGCCGAAGCATCCGCCTCATCCGCACCGACCAGGCGCTTGTCACAGGCGCAGGGGAAAACTTCCGAGTACTTTTTTCCCTTGTAGGTCTCCGAGGTGAGAAAGGCAAGTTCCACCCGGCAGTGGCCCATCAGGATTTTAACCAGCTCGTTCCCTGAATATCCCGTGGCTCCGTATATGCCGACTCTGATCATTTGTAAGTTTCCTTTAAGCTCGGTTGGGTTTTTATGGTCTCCCTGGCATTGTCGGGTTTCAAGCCTGTTCCACCGAAAAAAAACGGGCCAGACGTTTGCCTGCATCCGATGCGCTTTGCGGATCCCTGGCAACTATCAACACGGTGTCATCGCCGCCTACCGTGCCCAGCAGCTCATCCCAGCCGAGCGAATCGACAGAAACGGCAACCGACTGGGCAAAACCCGGAGGGGTGTGGATCACAATCAGATGTCCCGCGACCTTTATCGATAGAACCGAATCCACCGGAAAACCACCGGCCGGTGAACCGGTACTCTGACTGCCGGGAAGATAGCGGTAGCTGTCACGGTCCACCGCAACTTTTACCAGTCCCAGATCGCGGATATCCCTCGAGATGGTAGCCTGGGTGGTGCGAAATCCCTGAGCGGCCAGGAGTTTTAGCAACTGCTCCTGGCTGGAAACCGGCGTATCGGAGATGATTTTCAAAATAATCGAGTGTCGTTTATTTTTTTCTCTGGACATGTCGACTATACTTTCGATCAGCAAACCGCACCGCTTGCAGTGAACCGTGCAGTAAGAGTAGAAAACTTATAAATATACAACATAATTAATAATTATACAAGAATCATGCCATTGTGTCAAGAAAAAAATTATTCAGTAAAAACCGGCGACGCAAGGCTTGTTCGACCGAGCTATTGCGTTTCCAGCCGACGGGTTTTATGTTACCAAAGACTGAAATAACAAATCTTTAGCCGGGCCGAGCCCCAAATGAAAATAGATCGAAACCTGATTATTCCGGGCAAGCTCGCCTATGTGCGCGGGCAAAAGCCCGAAGTGGACTGCATACTCTGCTCCCTGCGCGACCGTGATAAACGGGTACCCCAGCTGGTGGTCTTACGTCACCGGCTGATGATAGTGACCCTCAACCTCTATCCTTACAACCCCGGGCACCTGATGGTTTTCCCCTGTCGGCACCTGAGCGACATCCGCCAGTTCACGCGCGAGGAAGTCCTGGCCATGCACAGCATGCAGGAGCGCTCGATCCGAGCCCTGGAGAGCCTCTATAATCCCAGAGGCTTCAATATCGGGTACAATGTAGGGCATGGCAGCGGGGCCAGTATAGAACACCTGCACTGCCATATCATTCCGCGCCATCGCAATGAAATCGGCCTGGTGGAGATGATCAGTCAGGGCTCCCGGGTGCTGGTCGAGGACCCGATGGAAACCCGGAAAAAACTTCGCTCGGCCCTGAAAAAAACCGAAAAATAACCTCGCCTCCCGGCGACATACAGCTAAAAGTAGCTTCGGAACAATAAACCCTTTCACAGGAAAAAACCATGCGCCTGTTTACTGACAGAAGAAGCTTTCCGCTGCTTTTAGCGGCAGCTGTCTTTCTACTCGGCATTCTGGCGGCCTGCCAGAGTCAGAAAAAAAAGGCCGCCCCGGCTGCCGGGCTAACGGAGGAAGTACCCGGCCGGACAGCTCCCGCCGGCCGCCGGCTTTACTGCTCCAGGGCGACGGCCGGGGTCACTGTCGACGGCAGGATCGAAGAGTGGGAAACCGCCGACACCCTGCGTCTCGATGACCCGGGGGATAGTCCCGATCCCAACCGGGTAAAAATTTACACCCTCTGGGATGAAAAATTCCTCTACATCGCTTACCGGGTCACCGACCGCCGGCTGGTGGGATACCAGACAGAACGCGATCATCGAGCGCTCTACAAGGATGATATGATCGAGGTGTTGTTGGACCCGCGCAAGGATGCCACCGAGCTCTGGCTCGAGGATGACCTAGTTTACCACATCAATGTCCTCGGCCAGGTCAAAGATGACCGCGGGACCCCCGAGGGGATTAGCGATGCCGGTTGGCAGAGCGAGGCGCTTTTTGCAGTGCGCTACGAGGGCACCCTCAATGATTCAACGGACCTGGACCGTGGTTTCAGCGTGGAGCTGGCCGTGCCCTGGAAGGAGATCGGCCTGGTTCCCTCGGCCGGCTTGAGCCTGGGTATAAATTTTGCTGCCGGAGATGCCGAGGGCCCGGACGAGAACCTCTGGGACTGGTGCGGCGCCCATCCATTCAGGCAGCCCAGTGTCTATGGACGGCTGGAGCTGAAATAACCTTGAACCCTTAAGATGAAATTCGAGGGAAGATAATGTTTAAACTTGCAGCCGCCGTGTTGGTCGTAATTTTTCTCCAGATTTCAGCTGTCCCGGGCCGGGGCGAAATATCGCCTACCGGGGGCCGCGAGCTGCTGGAGATCTCGCAGTTGACGAGTATGCAGGCCTACATGCTGGATAAACGTTTCGACGGCTGGATGTTCTCCGGCCAGGGCACTTTCGATGATGTGGAAAAAGAGTTCCTGGGGCTTAACGGTCGGACCAGGTGGCGCTGGTTCATTTTCTACCCCGGGTTGGCCACTCTTAAAAAACCGTTTCTGATCTATCACCGCGATG
>CAZSTM010000036.1:0-15326 GCA_964609635.1 uncultured Gemmatimonadales bacterium | reverse complement strand
CCGATATGCCAGCTCGAATGTTGAATAATATCTATCGAACAAAAGTGCCATAAACGTGCCGATTGATCACTAAGGCGGTTGAAACGATGCAGGGGCACAGCATGCTGTGCCCCTGCCGGTTATCATTAAATTATCAATTAAATGAATGAAAACGGAAAATTAGTGGGTCTTATCACCCTGGGGTGCGCCAAGAACCAGGTGGACAGCGAGTACATGCTCTCCGGCCTGGAAGCCGCAGGGTTCACCGTGACCGAGGAGCTTGAAGAGGCCGAAGCGATTGTGGTCAATACCTGCGGGTTCATCCAGCCGGCCAAGGAGGAATCCATAGAGGTGATCCTGGAGGCGGCCCGTTACAAGGAACCCGACGGCAATTGCCGGGTTCTGGCGGTGGTGGGCTGCCTGGCCCAGCGCTACGCCGAGCAGTTGAAAGAAGAGCTGCCCGAGGTCGATCTGTTCCTGGGCCTGGGAAAACAGCAGGGAGAGCTCCCCTCGCTTCTACGCTCGTTCCTGAAGCTTGCGCCGAGGCCTGCGGCGGACGGTTGCCGCGATATGCAAACAGCACGCCTGGTGGAATCCGCCTCCCAGGGCTGGGCCTACTTGAAAATAGCCGAGGGCTGCAACAACCGCTGCAGCTACTGTGCCATCCCCCTGATCCGCGGAGATCTGGTGAGCCGGCCCCCTGCGGAGCTGGTCAAGGAGACGCGCTACCTGGAAAGCCTGGGAGTGGTCGAGCTCAACCTGATCGCCCAGGACCTGACCGCCTACGGGCATGACCGGCCGGATGGTCACCCGGGGCTGACCGGGCTGCTCGAGCTGCTGCTCGGACAGACCGCCATCCCCTGGTTCCGCCTGCTGTACGCCCACCCCGCCCACCTGGAGGAGGACCTGCTGGAACTGATGGCGGCCCAGGATCGCATCCTGCCTTACCTGGACCTGCCGATCCAGCACGCCTCCGACAGGATACTCGAGCGCATGGGGCGCCGGGTGACAGAAGAGCATTTGCGCCGGCTGGTCGCGCGCGCCCGTGAGCTGGTCGATTCACTGGTTCTGCGCACCACCGTGCTGGTAGGCTATCCCGGCGAGACCCGGCGCGATTTCGACCGGCTGCTGGAATTTGTAGCCGAGATGCGTTTCGACAGGCTGGGCGCTTTCGTTTATTCGACGGAGGAGGGCACTCCGGCGGCCGGACAACGCAACCGTGTGCCCCGGGCGGAGAAAGAGCGCCGGGTTGAGATACTGCTCGAGCTGCAGCGTCAGATCAGCGCCGAACGCAACGCCGAGCGGGTGGGTAAAACTCTGCCGGTTCTGATCGAGCGGGCTCTGGAGCCTGGAGAAGCCCTCCAGGACGAGTATGGCTGGGCGGGCCGCAGCGCGGCTCATGCGCCGGAAGTCGACGGCTGGGTGTACGTGGCGGGCAAGCGGGTGACCCCCGGAAGAATCGCCCGGGTGCGAATCGAACAGGCCCAGGATTACGACCTGTTCGGCCGGGCGGTCGGCGAAAACTCAACAAATCTTGAGAAATAGATGATAATGTGTTATTTTTAGCATAAGCATACTATATATTGTGTATATATATCACTGCGGAAGAAAAAAGCCGGGAAGGCTTTTTTCAACACTCTACTATCAAACGGCTGCCTATGGACTTTAATCAGGCGGGAGTTATCTTAAAAAGCCTCCTTCCATGGCGGCTGACGGTGGTGGCCGCCGTTGTCCTGTCCACAATCGCCTCCAGCCTGAGTGCACAAAGTCAGGACCTGCCCACTGTTGTCTCTAATGTCAAGGTGGAGCCCTCGCCCTTTTCACCCAACGGCGATGGAGAGAACGAGTTCACCAAGTTCAGTTTCTCCATCAGCGAGCCTTCCACGGTATCGGTGGAAATCCTCTTCTATACGCAATACCCCGAAATCGGCGGACAAGAGTACTTTATCAATCTTCCCCCGGAAGAAATCACCATCGGTGGTGAGACAATAACCATCCTCCCCTCATCGATCTATACCAATCCCAATGCCTCGGGGCTTGTGGAGTTTTTCTGGAACGGCACGCTCACCGAGGGGTTTACCGGACTGCTGCCGGATACCACCTACACCTTTCTGATTCGTGTCGAGGACCTGGATACGGACGACGTGCTGAAAAGCCTGCCGATAACCGGACGGGTGATAATCGACAAGCTGCCCCCGGCGATCTACGACATTTCCGCCACCCCGGACCCGTTCAGCCCCAACGACGACGGGATCAAGGACTTCGCCACCATCTCTTTCAAGTTGAGCGGCATACCCCAGGTCGAGGAAATCGGTTTCATCGGGTTTCACCTTACCCTGCCGGATCCAGATGGCAACCGCTTATTCGAACTCGATCCCTCGTCTACGCGTTCCGAAATATATGACCCGAATGTTTCCGTAACAATCGAGACAGGTCCCATCCCCCTGGAGTTTATCAAGCGGAGCAATAATTCCGTGGATTTCACTTTCCAGGTAAGCGGCGGGCGTATTCTTGATTCGGGAGACACGGTCAGCGTTTTGACCGGCCCGATCACCATAGCGGCCGTGGACCCGCTGGGTAAACTCTACCACGACCCGCAGCAGCAAAAGTTCAGCTTTATCCAGGCGGTTGTGGGATACAGCGGCTCCAATGATGTGGATGAAAGTAACATTGTCCAGGTGCGCACCTCGGCGGTGGAGCTTAAGGTGGACATCCGCAATAGTATCAACGAACAGGTGGCCACCCTCGATCCACAGTTTGTCGGAGGCCAGGAATATTCGGCTGTCCTGGGACCTCAACTCGACGACGACATCTATACCTATATCATTACGGCCGCCGACCAGGCGGGTAACCAGGCCGAGGTCTCAGGCTCGATTACCGCCCTGAGCAACCCGATCAGCATTACCGACCTGGTGATCAATCCGGATACCATCAGCCCGGCGGACAGCAACGCCCTGTATGATTTCTCCAATATAAGTTTCCGGCTGACCCGGTCCGGCCGGGCGAACATCCAGATATTCCGCGACAGCACCATTTTTGTCTCGAACAACCTGGTGCGCACCCTGATGAGCGATACCCTGCTTGAAACCGGGGGGCAGACCCTGCGCTGGGACGGCCGCAGCCAGGAGGGCGACTTTGTAGTCCCGGGTACCCAAAAGGCTTACCGGGTGATTATCTCGGCGTTCGACCCGGTCAATTTCGATCAGAGCGAAGCACGCGGGCTGATATATGTCGACAACCGGGCTCCGCCGGAATTATCGCTCAACCGGCTGCCCACCCCCACCCAGGTGGCACAAGCAACTGTTACCGGGATTACCGAACCGGATGTCAGGGTGCAGCCTTACGTAAACGGCACCACCCCCGATTCCCTCAGGAGCGACCCGGTCTCCGGCTTGTTCGCTTTCGAACTGACTCTCACCGAGGGGCTTAACCTGGTCAACTCTCTGGCTTACGACCGGGTGGAAAACGGGCCGACCTACAGCGATACGCTCCGGCTGGTGCTGGACACTCAGCCTCCCCTGGTGGTCGACACCCTGATCTATGTGGCGGGCCAGTCCCGCAGACTACTCGGCGCGGTACTGCTGAGCTTCGGCCCCACGGATACAATCGAGGTGCGCCTCTCGGACGGTGTGCAGGGGCAGGTCAGCGGCTTGAAATTTCAAGCCACCAGCCTGAGGATAACTGCGCCGAACGGGTTGGACCTTGACGGCTCGATGATTTTCCTTTCGCCGGACAGGGTGCGCTTCGTTCCGGCGGAACAGACCACCCAACAGGGGACCTACACCCTGAGGGTGTCCGCCGAGGACAGCCTGGGTAACAAGCCGCCGGAACCATATCCGGTCACTTTCAGTGTCGGCGCGGCCAGCACCGGCCCCACACTGGAGGTCACCACGCCGGACCCGGCAGATTTTCTGAGCCCGGTTTTTCCGGAGCGTCCCTGGACTTTCACCGCCGGAGTTACCGACAACAGCGGCACCGGAATCAACCCGCAGACCAGCCGCCTGGAGCTTTTCAGCGTTGCCGCCGACACCCTGATCGCAGGCAACTCCACGGCGGATGACCAGGGAAACCTGAGCTTTGTGGTTACCGAGGTAATCGCCACCAACGGCTCGATGGACGGTGAGTTCGAGCTGCGCGTACTGGCCGAGGACAACGATCCGGCCAGCGGCACCCTGACGGCATCGGTAATATATTTCTATGATACCCGTCGCCCGGACACCCTGACGGTCTACGCCGACTCCGCGCGGGTGGCGGTCACCCTGGACGACCCCTCGCCCGGCTCCGGGATCGACCTGATGAAAAGCAGTATCGTGGTTTCTTTCCAGGGACAGCCGGTCGCCTCGGCCAGATACACCAATGACGGCGACAGCACTCTGTTCGCGGATTTCGACTCCCCGCTGAGCGCCGCAGGCACTTACACCATAGAGATCATCACTGTGGACCGGGCGGGCAATACACGCTGGAGCAGCGCCAGCTTTACGGTAGGTGCATTGGGTCCGCCGGTGATTGTCCAGGTCTCTTCCCTGTTCGGGGAAGCAGCCAGGGCCCAAGACTTGTCCCAGCCGGTCAGCCTGAATGTGCAGGTGCAGGATAACAGCGGCACAGGCCTGGACTGGACAAACAGCACCATGACCCTGATCGGCCCGGATTCGGTTGAAATCGACGGAGAAATTTCCCGGCAAGAGAACGTTCTGGGAATCACCGCCGGCCGCGTACTGTCGAACAGCGGCGCCGATGACGGGACCTACCGCCTGTACGTCCATGTCGAGGACCTCTCGCCTATAAGCGCAGATCTTGACACCTCGTTCTTTTTTATTTACGACAACCTGCCGCCGGACACCACAGCGGTTACTTTTGCCCCCGATACCTCTTCGATCAGCATCGAGCTGGCCGACTTGCCCGCCGTAGCCGGCCGGGTAAGCTCGGGACTGGATATCCTCACCGGCGGCGCGACGGTTACGGACCCCGACGGCGGGTCGGTGGAGATCGAGCTGACCCACGATGGTCGGAGCACTATAACCTTGACTTTTACCGGCGGCAAACCCACGGCTGCCGGTATCTACACGGTCGAAATCACCGCAGCCGACCGGGCCGGCAACCTGCTCGCCAAGAGTTTCAGCTTCCCGCTCAACATCTTCGGCAGTATCGAGTTTTTCCCCCCGGACAGCAGCATTGTCCTGGGACCACTGGCCCGGATTACCGCCGCAGCGTTCGACTCCACAGACATCTTAACCCCGGGTCCGAATGCCCTGCTGAGGGTCACCCACCGGGGGCTGGGAGTCCAGGGAACCAGCTCGGTCGAGGAGGATACCCTGGTTTTCACCCTGGCCGACAGCCTGCCCACCGACGGGCGCTCGGACGGCCTCTACAAGGTTACGGTCGAGATGGACATCGCCACCATGGGTGACAAATCAAGCGGGCGCGCCTTCTTTACGGTGGACAACCTGGCGCCCGATACGGTGAGTGTATTGATGACCCGGACGGCGGACGGGGTGCTGGTCAGAGCAGAGTTCACCGATGGTGGGGACTACCCGGATGTGGCGGGCATAGACCGTTCGGCCACTAAGATGACTTTCGAGGACCCGGGCGGCCGCGAGCTCGTTCCTGTCGATACTCTCTGGCAGGATGAGAACACCCTGGAAGCCCGTTTCAGCCCGTTCGAGTCGATCGGCATGCACACCCTGCATCTGGTGGTGGCAGACCGGGCCGGCTGGACGGTTACCCGGACCCGGACTCTGATCAACACCCGCGGACTGGCCGAAGGCGCCTCGGTAGCTTTTGTAGAGGAGGTGCCCGCGCGCACCAGCGCCAGGATCAATTATATCGCCGGCCGTGCGGATAACTACATCACCAAAGCTATCTTACGAATATTCAACCTGCGGGGAGACCTCATCCGGCGGGTGGATGTCAGCGACCTGATCGATCCTGCGGGAAGCTCGGTCACCGCCGAATGGCTGCTGGACAACGACCGCGGCAAGCTGGTAATGAACGGAGTCTTCATCTACTACTGGGAGATTACTTTCTCCGACGGCCGGAAGGACAAGGTACGCAAGACCCTGGCCGTGGCCAGGAGATAAAATGGTCAGATCGTACCTGCCCCGATTTAACAGATACGCTGAAAAGTTCGACGAGGGATTGATCTCAGGAATATTATCCGAGTTTTATAATAGCGATTATATAACTGTAGAAAAAAGCTGCCGGGGTACAGGTGATAAAAGTTGTCTCTATAAAAGTTTTCCAATAAAGCAGTAAAGTTTTTAGTGAAAAAAGACAGAGATCCTGTTAGTTGCAGGCTTGAAAGCCCGAGTTTTTTTATAGGAGTAACTCCATAATCCTTAAAAATGGGAAAAGTTGGGAAAGTATGAAAAAAGTTTTGCAATTTTTCCGGAGTTATGATACAATGGGTTGTTTTTGCAGGAAGATAGCCGGGCTGGGCCTGATTGCCGTGTCTCTGGCGAGCAGTCTGCCGGGCTCCGCCCGGGGAGCCAGTTCCTCGGCGACCGCCGGTGCTTTTGTCTCCTATCCGGTGTCGGTGCGCGGAGTGGGAATGGGCGGAGCGTATGCCGCCCTGGCCCAGGGCGGCGGGGCGCCGTATCATAACCCCGCGGCTATGGGCTTTGCCGAGGAGCGGTTCGCCAGTGTCAGCTACGCTGACCTGGGGTCCCTGGGTCTGGTGCGCAATGTCTACCTGGACTATGTTCAGCCGGACAGGGGATACGGAGCCAGCGGAATCTACTGGAACTGGCGCGGGACCGAGGTGGAGGGTCCGGGCGGTAAAGGCGAGCTGGGTTACTCTGAGAATACCTTCTGTTACGCTCTGGCAAAGAACCTCGGTCAATATGTCTCGGTAGCCGCAGCGGTCAAGGGCTACTTTATAGTTACGGACATCGAGGATATAGGGGGCAAGGGAGCAGGGCTCGACCTGGCCCTGTACGCCGCCCCGGACCCGTTCAGCACACTGGGGCTGGTGGTGCGCAATGCTTTCAGCCGCTTCGCCTGGGACACCGGCCTTGAGAACAACCTGCCGCTGGAGATGGAAATCGGCGGCAGCTACCTGGTCCTGGATGAACTGGTAGTGGCGGCCGAGCTGCGTTTCGAGAAAAACCATTACATGGGCCTTTCCCTGGGCGGCGAATACACGGTGCTGCCTGAGGTTTTCATGGTGCGGGCCGGGTTCACCCGACGTTTCGACCGCACCTCGCCGGCGATCGGTCTGGGTTTCTGTCACCAGAGTTTCCGTTTCGACTATGCCGCCGAGATCGACAGCGGCCTCTCGGGAATGGGTACGACACATAGAGCAGGGATGACATTGGAATTTTAGCGCTTCAAGAGCCTTGGTGCGCTTGCGTTATTTCGATAGTGAACGTGTTATCAGAACCGATAAAGAAACAAGGTGATAAATCTTTTCTCCGGGAAGGAAGGAGAGTAGAGAATGGATCTAAAATTGCAGAAACTGGCTGGTCTGGGACGTACCGTACTGCTGGTTTCGGGTCTGGGTCTGGCCGTAGTGGGTATTCTGACCGTAGTGGCCTCGAATGATCCGATGAACCGCCTGCTGGCCGTGCTGGTATTCGCTTCCGGGGTGATTGTGGTGCTGCTGGGGATGATGGTCACCCGCATGGGCGTTTTCAAACAGATTCTGCGTCATGTGCAGTACCTGACCCAGTCTTCCGAATACACCTCGCGCCTGGTGCACGAAATCACCGAGGTGATGAAAGCTATCGAGGAAGCCGAGGCCGAAGAGCGCGAGCAAAAAAAGCGTGAGAAAGCCCAGGTGCAAAAAACCGAGGCCAAGGAAGACCTGGAAATTGAAAAGGCGGTGCGGCAGTTCGAAAAGTGACAGGATAGAGGAAGAGCCGGCAATAGAGAAAAAATCGTTAAAATAAGAGCCGGGCATCCTGAGCGGATGTCCGGCTTTTTTTGCGACCGGTTAAGACGGTTTTAAAAAGCTTCACCGCATGTAAATCGAGGGTTTGTGGATGAAGCACTCCTCGTGTTCCCCAGGCTCGGTGCCCACCTTGAAAATCTCGGTATAGACTGTCTCCATGGGGCAGAACTGCGTTGCCGGCAGCCCGCTTGACTTGCAGACCAGCCTGGTGGTAAGACCATTGGTGGGTTTCTCGAAATCGCGGGGTTCAAGATCGGCGTGGGCTTCTTTCATGAATTCGGTCCAGATCGGCAGGGCCAGCGCGCTGCCCGTTCCGCGGTTGACTATGCGCCTGGGCTGGTCAAACCCCACCCAGACACCGCAGACCATATCGGTGGTATAGCCCACGAACCAGGCATCGGTGTAGTTGTTGGTGGTACCGGTCTTGCCTCCCGCCGGGTTGGTGAATCCTCGTGAGCGGACTCCTACTCCGGTCCCCACGTCTATCACATCCTGCATCATGTTAAGCACCAGATAAGCGGTCTGCGTGCTCAGCACCTCCTCGCGGCTCGGCCTGTATCTTTTGACCAGGTTGCCCTCGCTGTCGCGGACTTCGGTGATCGCCATGGGCTCGACTTTCACTCCCAGGTTGGGAAATACCGTGTAGGCGGTGATCAGCTCGATCGGGTAGACATCCGCGCTGCCCACGGCAATCGATTCCACGGCCGGAATTGCTGTGCTGATTCCCATCCGACGGGCATAGGCTCCCACGGTTTCGGCGCCTACAGTCATCAGGGTTTTGATGGCCACCAGGTTGATCGAAAGGGCAAACCCGGTGCGTATAGTAACCGGTCCCCTGAACTCTCCGGTATAGTTCGAGGGACGCCAGGGGATGCCGTTGGCCTGAATGATCGTAATCGGCGAATCCTCCACCACCTGGCAGGCCGGGATCCCGTTGTCGATGGCCGCCGTATAGACGAACGGCTTGAATGCGCTGCCCGGCTGGCGAAGCGCCTGTGACACACGGTTGAACTTGCTCTCCAGGTAGTTCCTGCCGCCGACCATCGCCTTGATATGCCCCTGCCTGGGTTCTAGCGCCAACAGCGCTCCCTGCAGATAATTGGTGTTTCTAAGCTCGGGCACGTTGAGAGGATTCTCGCCGATGATCTCGGCACGAGTCAAGTGGTCGAAACGATAGGGATTCCCGCTTTCGATCATTTGAAGATGCTCCTCCAGGTGCTTTTCCGCCGCGGCCTGCAAACCGACATCCAGGGTGGTGTAAACCTGCAGACCCCGCCGGTAAAGGTCTTCCTCGCTGAAATCCTCGAGCAGCTGCTGGGTTACATACTCCACAAAATAAGGGGCGAGCCAGGCCCGATGCTTTCTGGGATCGATTTTGATCGGCAGAGCTTTCAGCGAATCCGCCGTATGACTGTCGATGCACTCGGTTTCCACCATGCAGGTGAGCACCCAGTTGCGGCGCTCTAGGGCATTCGACATGTTGTTCAGAGGACTGTTGCGGTTGGGAGCGTTCGGCAGCCCGGCCAGCATGGCGCACTCGCTCAGATCGAGCTCACTCACCGATTTACCGAAATAAGTGAGCGCCGCCTCCTCGATTCCCCAGGCCCCGCTGCCGAAATAAATCTGGTTGAAATAACGTTCCAGGATCTCATTTTTGGTGTAAGTGGTCTCGATCTCCCAGGCCAGGATCGCCTCGCGAATCTTGCGGGAGTAGGTTTTTTCCCGGGTAAGGAAAAGCTCGCGGGCCAACTGCTGGGTGATAGTCGAACCGCCCTGGGTTATCTTACCGTAACGCCAGTTAGCATAAAACGCGCGCAGGATGCTCCAGATGTCGAGACCCCAGTGAGTGTAAAACTTGCGGTCCTCCACCGACAGGAGCGCCATCTTGAGATCGGGCGGGATTTGAGACAGGGGCACCGGAATCCGTCTCTCGGTATACAGCTCGGCCAGCTGGGTGCTGTCCGCCGCTAATATGCGGGTGACCAGGTTCGGCGGATCGAGCTCCATTTTGGCGATCGAGGGCAGCTCCGAATGAAAATACTTGAAAAGACCCACACCCAGGCCCATCCCGAAAAAGACGGTGCTGATAATAACCGGTATCACCACCTTTAACAGGTTTTTGACTCTCGGTTTGTCGCGATTTTGTTCTCTATCTGTCATTTCTTTTTCACTGAGCGGGAATTTCGTCGGTCGAACATGCCTGAGAGGTTTCTCTGCCTCAAAATAACCGTTAAAACCGCTTATGGCAAGCTCGCTGCCGCGCTCTTCAAGAAAATACCTTGCATATTGAGCGATTATTTGCTATTTCAAAAGCTTTCGACAGGCAGGGCATGCCCTGTCCCGGCGCCGGGTTTCCTACGGTGCTTGTTCTGTCCTGGAAGCCTGTTTTTTCAACACTGAATTATTAAGCCGGAGGTTTAAAAAACAATGTATAACCATTCCAATCTCCAAAGCAGAGTCTTGCCTTTTCTGTTCTTCCTGCTGGCCGTCTCTGCTGTACCCGCCGCCGCCGAGGTGAGGCTCTCGGGACTGTTCAGCGACAACATGGTTCTGCAGCGCGAAATTTGGGTCCCGGTCTGGGGTTGGGCCGACCCAGGTGAAAAGGTCGCGGTCGAGTTCAGCGGACGCAGAGTTTCGACTGTGGCCGATGAAAACGGCAGATGGAAAGTTGCGCTAGCACCCCTGAAAGCGGGAGCCGGGCCATACGAGCTTAAAGTCTCCGGCCGAAACACCGTGGTGATCGAGAATGTGGCGGTCGGCGAGGTCTGGATCTGTTCCGGCCAGTCCAACATGGCCATGGAGGTGCGCAGGTGCCTCGACGCAGAGCGGGAGACAGCCGCCGCCGACTACCCGCTGATCCGCCAGTTCCAGGTCAAGCGGGGCAAAGCTCTTGAACCTCTCGAGGATGTTCTCACCACCGAGGGGGAGAAAAGCTGGCTGAACAAGTGGAGAGTCTGCACTCCTTCCACCGTGATAAACTTTACCGGGGTGGGCTACTTCTTCGCCCGCGATCTTCACCGTAACCTGGATGTGCCCATCGGGCTGATCCACAGCTCATGGGGCGGTACGGTTGCGGAAGCCTGGACCAGGCGCGGCTGCCTCGAATCGGACCCGCAGCTCAAGATGATCCTGGACTCCTGGCCGGGGTATAATTACGACGAGGAGTGGCTGAAGACCGAGTATGAAAAATTCATCACCCGGGTCGATTCGGCGCATGATGCCCGGATGCCCCAGCCTCTTTATTTCAACCGGCCCTCGGTGCTCTACAATGCGATGATCGCCCCGCTGGTGCCCTATGCCATCCGGGGGACCATCTGGTACCAGGGCGAATCCAACGCTTTCCGGGCGCAACAGTACCGCAGGCTGTTCCCGGCCATGATCGAGAACTGGCGCAGCGACTGGGGCCAGGGCGATTTCCCCTTCCTGTTCGTGCAACTGGTCAATTTCGAAGGAGGCTCGGGCGCCTGGCCCTATTTGCGGGAAGCCCAGACCATGGCCCTACACCTGCCCAATACCGCGATGGCAGTGGGTATCGATATCGGCGAGGCGGGTGACGTGCATCCGAAAAACAAGCAGGAGGTAGGCCGTCGCCTGGCCCTGGCGGCCCGCGGGCTGGTTTACGGCGAAAAGCTGGTCTATTCGGGGCCGCTTTACCGGTCGATGAAAGTCCAAGGTGAGCGCTGCCGGATAAGTTTCTGCCACACCGGAGACGGTCTGGCGGCTAAAGGAAGCGGACCGCTCAGAGGCTTTCTGATCGCCGGGGCGGACAGGAAATTTGTCGAGGCCGAGGCCGGGATCGAGGGCGGCGAGGTGATCCTCTGGAGCGAGGAGATAAAAAAACCGGTGGCGGTGCGCTACGCCTGGGACGACAACCCGCAAGGGTGCAACCTCTGGAACAGGGCGGAAGGCAAGCTGGGGCTGCCGGCCTCACCGTTCAGGACCGATGACTGGTAAACTTACAGTTGTTGCGCGAAAAGCCGCGCAAGTCTGCGGCTGACACACCACGCGAAATAACCTTTATATATGACTGTTGGTTCGGAGTTTCGCGGTCCGGCCGTCTTGATGATGAAACCTCTCGTTAATCGCAAATTTGAAAACATGCATTTTATTTTTCATTTTCCAAAAGGGACACGGCCCCCTCTCCACTCGTAGCGCGTTTGCTAACGAGCCCTCATCCACACCTCTCGTGGAGCATTCGCTCACGAGCCCTGCCCTCTCTGTGTCCCTATGCCGGGTATTGCAAGAGTTTTATTCGCCGCTGATGATCAAACTGCATCTTATAAATAAGTTTTCTTGTACCATTCCATATATTCCCGCAATTTTTCCAGATAGCCCTCCAGGTCCAGAAGCTGTTCGTCACAGATCATGAAACTCATATCGGGACGTCGGTTGGCAAAGTTTCGCTGCTGGTCACGGGCGTGGAAATACTTCTTCTCCGGCGTTGACATACCCCTGGGCAGCTGGGTTTTTTCCCAGGTGGCTTTGATTTGCGCGAAAATCTTTTCCCGCTCCGCCAGGTTTTCCACTATGGTGCGCTCTGCGCGCTCGAAAGCGCGGTAAGCGGTCTGGTTGCTGGAAAAATGCTTGCGGTGGGCCTCGGTAATCGCGTTCTCAAGCTCCGAGAGAGCCAGGTAGGTGCGGCAGGTATGCGCAAACAGCTCGGCAATACGGCTGAAGAGCTCAAAATCATAGCTGTGCTTCACTTTCAGCTCAAGATTGGTCTTACAGATATTTATCACCCTGTCCATCCTGGGCAGCATCGCCCGGGAGCGCTCGACCATCTCCTTATACTCTGCGTTCCAGTATGGGTCGTACTCGACATCATCGCGGGGCAGGTCCGGCAGGTGGGTCTTACCCACCACTCCCCAGTGCCATACCTTGCGCTCGAAAGTATCCATGTAGTAGTAACTGCCCTTGTTAAGCAGGAGATAAAGCTCGGGCAGGTCCACACAGTCGGGGCCGTAGTAGTTTTTGAAATACTTCTCTTTGAATTCATCCAGGTCGGGGCCCTGGCCGCTCCAGGAGTACTCGGCCCCGGTGAGGTAGCGCAGCATCCAGATCTGGTTGTGTACTCCCGAGCAGTTCCAGGAGGTAGATACCATGCCGTCGTAAATACCGGACAGCGCGGCCGAGGTCAGGGACTTGTAAGAGTTCTCCAGGCAGCTTTCAACCTGCTCGCCTCTCCTGATACGGTAAAAGAAAGGCAGGAACAGGTGCTCGATCCCCGGGTTGGGATCGTAGAAATAAACCCGGTAGCCCATCTCTTTTGCTCGTTTTGACACATCGTGTTCGGAACCTCCGCCGAACAGGGTGGTCCCCGGCGGCGGTTTGATTTTATCTCCGGGCTTGAATGCATCCGGCCAGTCCTAGGCCATGACCCTTCGGCCGAGTTTGCCGAGGTGCTCGGAAATGCGACCGATATATAATTGCTTAAGACCGTAGAAACCGATTTCTTTCGCTTTTGCACTACAGCCGCATTCCACTCCCAGCTCACGGTCCCAGGGCCAGATTTCATCGCAGCCGATGTGGATATACTCGGAGCCGGGGGTGGCCTCGACAGCCTCCTCCAACAGGTCGAACATCAGCTCATAGGTGCCCTCCTTGAGCGGACAGAACTGCCAGTTGGAGGCCGCCAGCTCCCGTAAATGAGCGTGCTGCGGCCACTTGAGGATGAAACTCGCATGGCCGTGTCCCTGCACTAGGGGCACCAGCTGGATGTGGTACTTACGGGCGTAGCGGGTGAGCTCCTGCATCTCTTCCGCGGTGAACGCGCCCGGAGCGCCGATCTCCGGGTGGCTGCGGTAGGCGAACTTGTCCTCCCACTCCCAGATCAGCAGGTTTATCTTGTAGTCTGCCAGGGTGCGGATGAAGTTTTCCACGTACTGGCGCCTCTCCTGAAAATGCTTGGTGTCGTAATGCACCGCGCGCTCCGGAATGTCCGGCCAGTCAACTATCTCCATGCCGCCGACATAAGGCCCCGAGCGGCCCGGCCGGATGATCTGCAGCAGGGTCCGGGTCCCATAGAACAGGCCCGCTTCACTGTTCGCCCGGATGGTAATCCGCTCTTTTTCTACCGTTAACCGGTAGCCCTGCTCGCCGACTTTTTCCACCGCGCCCCCGCGGGTGAGAACTATAGTGCGGCCCCCGGTATCACCTGAGGCTACCCGGGCCTCGATACTCCAGTCGGCCTTGAGCCGGGCGGCCAGGTCGCCGGCTGCAAATCTGTCCGCCCCGGAAGACTCCGCATCCAGAACCAGGTTAACCCGCGTTCCGAATACAAAGTCCTCTCCGCCGAAAGTTACCTGCCGGGGGTAGGGAATCAGGCTGATCCCCTCGCGCCATAAAGGACTGGTATCCGCGCGGATTCCACCTGCCGAGAGCAGGAGGGCGATAAATAGAATGGTAAATTTCGGGAGTCGTTTCATTTTCCCTCCAGGAGACCGGAGGGCCGCCCGGCAATGACAGGCGGCGCCCGGTCGGGGTGTTTATCTGGACCGGCGGTCGGCCCAGAGCATGAAAAGACCAAGTCCCAGCACTACTCCGCCGCCGATCAGAATCTTGAGGCGTTCGGTCAACGGCTGGCTGATTAAGACCAGCAGGCAGATGGCGATTCCGGTGGCGGTGGCCAGCTTGCCGATAAAACTCAGCATGGAAAGCCTGTCGATACCCGCCTCGCCAAGCTCCTGATCGGCTCTGACCGGGGTGTCCAGCAGTACGAAAAATTCATGGATCATCTGTTTCTTTTGGGCGGTGTCGGTGAGGAGGAATGCGCTGGTAATGAAAGTGATATAAGCCAGAGAGAAACTGTAGAACATGAAGGCTGAATATTGCATTTCGAAAAACAGAGTGACTGTCAGGTTAAAAAAGGTGACTACGAAAAAGGTGACCAAGGCGGCGCGGCTGCCGCGGCGCGGGAAAAAAAGCCCCAACAGCAGAGGCACCACGATGGGCGTGACAAAGATCCGGTCCATCAGCACCATCCAGGAAAAGGCCCCACCCCGGGCGCCCATGGCCAGGGCCATAAAGATGGCGATAATCCCGATAAACAGCGTGGAGAGCCTCCCCGCCTTGAGCATGTGCTTTTCATCGGCGTCCTTTTTGATTGTCTTGCGATAGATGTCATTGGTGAAAATTCCGGAGACAAAGTTAAGGGTCGAATCGATGGAGCTCATGCTGGCCGCAAAAATCGCCGCGAACATGACTCCCACCAGACCGTGGGGAAGCACACTCAGGCAGGCGCTCACATAAGCCCCTTCCGCCGGAGCTTTAAGCGTGGTCCACACCCGGGAGAGATCGGGATACAGGTGGCGCACGGCAAGCGGAGGTATCGCCCAGACCGACACGCCGAAGATGAAAAGAATGGTGCACATAAGGGCCACCTTGCGGGCCTGGTTCTCATCCGGCACGCTCCAGTAGCGCTGCACTATGGGGTTGGTGTTGTAGGAGTGGATGTTGCTGA
>CAZSTM010000035.1:3080-15429 GCA_964609635.1 uncultured Gemmatimonadales bacterium | reverse complement strand
TTACGATTTTAACAACGATTGGTTCACACTGAACTATACAATTGAGAACTATCTGTACACCGAAACCTGGAAGCGTGTCGAACCGGTAGCCGTCCCTTGACTGGTTGCCGCATGTCTGCGGTTAGCCACGCTGTCCGGGAGTGTTTGTATCTTCGCTTAAGAGGCTGCCGGCACCACCTTGGGCCGGATTTCGAGATTTGATTGACACGCAGAAAGCCGGACCATAAACAACCCTTCCACTAAAAGGCTTGTGAAAACAAGCCTTTTTACGGTACATGGAAGTACTACCCGAAAAGCGCAGATTGTTAATCAGGTGATTTGATAGCCTTGTTCCAGAATTCGTTTAGGGAAAATCCTCGGTGAAAAAGGCCGGGATGGCTTTTTTACATCTTCTTTAATAAGTGCCTTAAGTGCTTTCAAGGCTTTCAAAGGCCTGCCGGGCCGGTGTAGAGGGTGGATAGGGATTCTTCAACGGTCGAAAATATTTTTATCCAGGAAAATACGGTGACCCGACTCTGTGCAGGAAACCCGGTTAAGAGGCTGTGGGTTTTTGCCGGGATTATGGCTTTTTTCAACATCTGCCTGTTGGATGCTCGAGAGCCTGAAGAGAGAACTCCTCCGGAGTCCGGCACTGTAGCTGAATCACCCTCTGCAGCAGACACCTTGAAAACCAGGCCAAAGTTGCCGGATGATGTTATAGCCCGCAGCCACCTGGCCCTGGCAGCCCTCCTGACAGACAGCCTGGAGAGGAGTGAAATAACTCCGGGACAACTCAGGCGTTCGGGGGCTTTCTACCTCGATGACCTCTTACGGCTCAACTCCTGTTTGTTAAGCGGTGACAGCCTGGGCAATGGCTATGTTGAGAAGTTCAGCCCCCTGGGCGCCGGTTTTGACCAGATGCGCTGTTATCTGAACGGGATGCCGCTCACCGATCCGCTTACCGGTGAGGTTGACCTGCGCATGGTTGCCCCGGAGATTCTGGAGCGAGTCTTGATTCTACCCTCGGGTGGGTTCAGCGGACCAAAGAGCGGCGCGCAAGAGATCCACCTGGTCACCAGGCAGGCGGACATACCGACTTCACAATCCAGAATGGGCATTTTCGGCGGGTCCTACCAGATCAATAAAGTGGGTGGAGGCCTCAGGAGAAGGCTTTTCGGTTCCGCGGCCCTGCATGTGGATATCAATAAAATCGAGCAGCGGACCGAGGACCTGGCTCTCAAGGTGGAACAGATACAGTATTTCACTCATTTAGAACAAAAGCTCGGCGGCAAGGTGCTTCTCAGCGCGGACGGGCTCTTTTTCTCGACAACCACTCCGCTGGCCGGTTTCGGAGGCAGCCTTAAAAAGAAAAACACACACCTGCAGCTGGCTTTAACCGGCGGCCTTGGAGAACTTGCGGGATATCGCCTGGGTTACCGGTACGCCGCCAGCCGTCACCCTTTTTACCACGGCGGCAGGCCCGTTTACCTCGATGCCCGCGCTGATGGTTACCAGGCGAGCTTGATTCTCCGGCCGCAGCGAAGCCTGGCTCTCGGGATCGACCTGCAGGGAGAAAGAAACCGGCCGGTAGATTTCCCGGAGGGCCTGCAGGATGCGGTCTCAGTCTCTACCCACAGCCTGATGGGATTTATTCGCTGTCGGGTTCCCGGTGGGTTGAAACTGAGTTCCTCAGCCGGGGTCCGTACGGTTTCAGGCGGAGCCGGCAGGCTGGGGGTGTTTGATCTTGGTGTTTCGAGGAGCTTTGGCAGCAGGCTGGCCGGCTTTCTATCCTGGAAGCGGCAGGCGTTGTACCCGGGGTTGGCCACACTGCATTCATTTTCGGGTTTTAGTTCAGAACCGGGCAAATGCAGGTTGGCCACGCTGAGCTCTCTGGAGGGCGGTGTGGAATTCCAGTTGGACGGACAAAGTGTTTTTCGCGCCGGGCTGACACAACGACGCGTGCAAGGCCTGGCTGTTGCCGCCTACACCCCGAACCCCTTTGTCAGGCTTCATAGCCCGCCGCTGGATTACACGGTCGAGGGTTTTTATTACCGATGCGAGGGCCGCTTTCTGCGTGTTTTTGAGCTGCGTGCCGAGGGCCTGGAGCTGTTCGATCCACCGAAAAAGGTTCTGTATCTGGCCAGCCGCCGCCATACCGCTCTCCTGGGTTTCGAGCACGATCTTGTGAACGGGAATCTTAGCCTGGGCATCCAGGCGGAGATGATCTACGAGGGCGAGTTCTTTTTCCCGGTCGCCGATGATCCGGCCGCGGGGCTTTTCAGGCAGCCCGGCAGGATCAATTTTGGCGGCAGCGGCACCTTGCGGATAGTCGATCTTACCATTTACTGCCGTCTCGACCACCTGATGAGCGATTACTACAACGGTATCGATCCATTCAGGCTGCCCGGACCGCGGGCGGTGTTCGGCCTGAACTGGGAGTTCCGAGACTGATCTCCTTTTCCCCTTGGTTTTCGGTTCTGAGCTTGGGCGACCGGAATTAACCGTGGCCTCATGCCCGGAACCGGAACTGTTCCTCCGGTCGCAGTCGTACTTTTATTCCCCATCTTATTCGTTCGCAAGGTGTCTTTGCACTGTTTTTCGAGCATGTCATTGCCCGGCTTGACCTGCTTGACCTAAATAGGATATAATAAATTACAGACAGGCATTTATTAAAGAACTCATACGGCACGCACGATAACTAAAATGATACGGTCTGTCAGGCTGGATCGCTCAATATTGGTGCGTTTCTTGCAAAGAAACTTACAGCCGGACGAACCATGTCCTGCCGGTACAGGTTTTCGGCTCGGGGATTCGGGCCCGAAACAAAGGGAAGATGTTTCGCTTAAATCATTAACCGGTATCCATGCCGACGGATAAAAAATGCGGATCCATTTATCTTTTCTAATGTTTTTGCTGTTCGGCTCCCAGGTGTTGACAGCGGACTTGTCCCTGCTTAAAGTCCGCGAGGCCAAAGTCTATTCATCTACCGGCGAGGATGCGGTAGTGCTGGATGTGCTTGTTTCCGGGATGATAGTTGATGTAATGAGCACCGTGGGCCAGTGGGCTCAGGTCAAACTGCCGGGGACAGCGGAAATGGGCTGGGTCGAGAAGCAGTTTTTAGGGACGGTTTCCGAGACCGGCGGAGTTTCTGAAAGGTTGAACGGCGATAAGTGGCTTTCCCGGGAGGAGATGGACCGGGTGCGGCAACGAGTCGGCGGCACGAGTAGTGCTCTGGCGGGTGTCGAGTTGCGCCTGGATAGTTTGCTGCTTGCCATGGCAAACCTGGGGATGTACTCCAGGCCCGGGTACCAACCGGCTGTAACCGCGGAGAGTCTCCGGTCCCCCGAGGTGCCGGTAATCGAGGGGCCCATGCTAGCCGGCGAAACCAGGGAATACACCTGGAGTAATCGCTTTATCATGGGTAAATACCTGAGGAGTGGTGAGGATCTCTACGGCATGGGATTTTCACGCTTGCTGGATGATAAAGGGCGGGCTGAGGTGGATTTTGAGGCCTGCTACGGATTGGGGGATGTCAGCGGCCTCAGGGATGATTTTATCGACTGGAACCTGGGTCTGCGTTATTACCTGAAACCCGATATTTACCGTATCTATCCCTTTGCGGCCGCCTATGGCGGCATGCGCCATCACCTGAAAGTCGTTCCCGACCGTGCCGTGCAGCTGATCCAGTGTTCGCCCGGGGTGGGGGTCATCGCCGAACTGGGCCGGGTGTTCATCCTGGGCGTCGAGGCGCGCGCCGTATTTCTCTTCCACGAGGGACAACGCGCCAATGAAGGCCGGCTGGTCTTTTCCTGCCTCTACCGTTATTAATTTATCCGGATTCATAAAAGATTGCCAGGTATGCCAAAAAGTTTTAAATTGGTATCCCTATTGCCCGGTGTTAGAGTCGATCCCTGGACAAAGAAAGATTTTCCGGCTGATTCGTGAATATTTTGCACCTCAGGCGGTAAAAAATGCACGGATCGGGTTTACCTACCTCGACGGTTACTATTTACTCGAAATGCTTCGATGCGAAAAATCTCCTGCATAGTTTTGTGCGCCGGTGAAGGCACTCGCATGGGCGACGATCCACTGCACAAGGTGTGTTCTCCGGTCAGCGGCCGCCCGGCGATCCTCCGGGCGCTGGATTGCTACAAGGAATGCGCCCTGGAACCCCTGGTAGTGGTGGTCGGGGCTAAAGCGGAGAACGTGATGAGTATCGTCTCTTCCGAATATCCGGAGGCGATATTCGCCTTCCAGCCACGCAGGCTGGGTACCGGAAACGCCGTACGCTGCGGATACCAGGTGTTGAAAAAAATTGCCGGTATCTCATCGGCGCCGGTGCTGATAACCATGGGAGACAAGGTTGTCTCGGGGATTGCTATAGAGCGGCTGATCGAAAGTTACCTTGCAAACAAGGCCTCCCTGGCTTTCTGCACCGCGCCGCGTAGTGAATGGGCCAGCGGCAGAGTGGCCAAGGATGAGCAGGGAAAACTTATCGGCATTTTCGAAAGACAGGACATCAACCGCGCCATGTTTGTCAACCGGCTGTTCGATCTTTGCAGCGAGAGCGCCCCGCTAGCCGCTTCTGAAATCAAACAACTGTTTCGGGACTCGAATCTGGGTTCCGCCGCAGCCAGGATGCTGGGCGTGGATTTCATTAACCTCGTACAACAGGAGACCGAGCTTTCGTCGGCTGCCGTCCGAAAGTTTTTCGATGACTCCGATCGGCTGGTCCCCTCGGGCAACCGCTTTTTCGATCCCTGGATGATCGAATCATCGAGCCCGCATCTGAACGTTTCCCTCTATCTTATCGGCCGGAAGGCACTGGAATACGGATTAAGACACCTCGAGCCCGGTGGCGCCCAGGGCGAGGAGTATTTTACCGACCTGGTCAACCAGTTGATCTTCCGCTACCGTGAAAAGCGCACGGCGGCTTTTAGGGTGGTCGATGTACCCTTGCCGGATCCACGGCTGGTGGTTTCTTTCAACAACCGGGAGCAACTGCTTAAGATAGAGTCCCTGCTTGAAAACCTCTGCGGCCACACGAGCGCCGACCCGGCACCGCGGCAGAATAAATCCACGGTCGGGAAGTATCCCTCTTTTACAAAATAAGCCGTCGGCCGCCTGGCCGACGTTCCGTTCGACAGGCATCCCGGACAGGCACGACAAGCCGTGCCCCTGCGCCCCGCAATTGCAATAGAACCATTTCGCGTAAAATTCAGTCGAAGACTTTGGAGGCGGCTTATTGCGCCACAAGCGCAAGTTTCCAAATAATTTATTGGCCTGTTTCATCCCATTTGTTATTTTATCAGGAATGAACATAAAAACATACGGTTCATCTTATTACCCCATCTAATTTTTTCAATTCAACCTTGTCCGGCCTTGGAATTGAAAAGCGAGCGCATTCCTCGCGGCTTGCCGCGGGGTCAGCGAGCGAATAGTAATAATCAAAAAAACCTTAACAATCGAAGATTCCCGGCAGCTTGCTGCGGGGAGTCTTCAGTCGCCAAATGAAACTCAGCTTCGAGCTTCTGGATTTACGTCCCCGCCACGCTTTCACTATTGCCCGCCATGAAGATACGGGCGAGGTGTTTCGCAACGTGCTGGTTAAACTGGAACACCAGGGTTTGACCGGCTGGGGAGAGGCCGCTCCGGAGGTTTGCTACGGGGAGAACTGGCGGACCGTTACCGCTGCGCTGGAAACCCTGAAACCGCTGCTGGAACAGGAAAAAAATCCCTGGGGTGCCGAACGTCTGATGCAGGAGCTCGATCAGAACTTGAGCGGCAACTGGTCGGCCAAAGCAGCGATCGACATGGCGCTTTACGACCTGCAGGGAAAGCTCTGCGGCCGACCGTTGTACGAGATACTGGGGCTCGATCCCGCCGGGGTACCGGTTTCCACCTTTACCATAGGGATCGACCGGCTGAAGGTAGTCCAACAAAAACTGCGGGAAGCCGCGTCTTGCCCGAGGCTTAAAATCAAGCTCGGTGGTCCCCAGGACCTGGAAGTCATGGAAGTGGTGCGCCGGGAGGCTCCCCAGGCAATCGTGCGGGTGGATGCCAACACCGGCTGGACACCCCACGCCGCACTGGAGATGATCGAAAAGCTGGCGAACTACAACGTGGAGTTCGTGGAACAGCCCCTGCCGGTGGCCGACCGCGAGGGGATGCGCTGGCTTAAAGAGCGCAGCCCACTGCCTCTTTTCGCCGATGAGTCATGCCGCCGGCTGGAGGATGTGCCGGCTGCGGTCGGTCATTTCGACGGGATCAATATCAAGCTGGCCAAGTCCGGCGGAATCCGTCACGCGCTCAAAATGATCCACTGCGCGCGGGCGCTGGAGTTGAAAGTGATGCTGGGCTGCATGATCGAGAGCAGTATCGGTATCACCGCGGCGGCTCAGATCAGCCCGCTGGTCGATTACACGGACCTGGACGGCGCCGCTTTGCTGGCTGAGGACCCCTTCCGGGGAATGGAGTTCGATTCAGGCAGACTGCGCCTGCCCGTTTCTCCCGGACTGGGAGTGGAACCAAAAAAGAGATAGGCTCTTTCTTCCTTGCGTTCAGCAGGTAAATTTAGTATATCTATCAGGTAAGCATAAAAGCCTAAAACATTGAATAGAGCGGTTCGGGAACCGCCCCTACAATAGTTTTATTTGATTCGATAATCTTAGGTAATCGCAACAAATATATTTAAAGGAGGGGCCCCATGAATGTAGTCCGTTTTCTGTTTCCACTTCTGGCCGTCCTTGTAACCTGGGGCGCACAAGCGGTTGCCCTGACCGACACCCTGGAGGAGCTGATCCAGGAAAAGGGCATTATCATGCCCGATCTGGCCGAGCGTTATTCCGATGCAGAGGCGGTGATTATCCTGGACGAAAAGGATATCGACCAATCAAAGATGATCAATCCGGTCTATATCACCCGTCACGTGGTGGTGAAAATCCTCAAAGAGAGCGCAGTCGAAAAATTCCGCACCGTCAAGCTCCCGTTTTACCAGGAAGTAAAAATGGTGGATATCGAGGCCCGCACTATCAATGACGGGAACATTATCAAGGTCGGTAACATCCCGGAACGCAAAGTGGATCTTGAAGGCGAGGATGCTGATTTTATCTTTCCGCTCGAGCAGAACAATACCTTGTTCGCCGTGCGCAGCGAGGAAGTAAACATGGCCGCCAATGCCGGCGATTTTCTCAAAATCACTGAAAATCCCGTCTTTCATAAGAAAGGAGCGGATGTCTGGCGAATTCGTCAGATCGATTTCCCCGAGCTGCGCACTGGAAGTGTCATAGAGTACTACTACCGCGTCGAGCAGAAAAGGGTGATCCTCTATGACTGCTTTTTCTTTCAGCATCGGTACCCGATACTGAAGTCCAGTTATCTTATACGCAACGCTAAACTACTGAGGTTTGCCTACGAGATAAACAATTTCACCGCCAAGCCCGATATGGTGTTCGAACCCCGGTTTACCAACCTGGAAAGCCAGTACAACATGAAGATCCGGACTATGTTGCGCACCATCGATGTGACCGACAATCCGGAAAACTGGCAGTTCTATGGTCATCAATTATGTCACATTCAGGTGGATACCCTGGATGCTTATCCTGTCGATTTGTATTTTGCGCCCTGTCTTAATAATCTCAGTCCGCGGATCGATGTTGTCATGCGCGAGGCGCTGAACCCCTGGCAGAAGAGCACCAAAAACATTGACATTCGCAGGGAGAATTTCAGCCCGAACTGGAACTTCCCGGTGTATCGTCTGGGCAAGGGTACTATATTGCACGAACGTCGCTCCCGCAAAGCTAAAGAGGTGATCGCCGAAGCGATCAAAGATGCTTCGACCCCGGAAGAAAAGGTGAACGCGGCGGTCCGGTGGGTCCGGGAGAATATCAAGGACAACGGCGAACTCGACAGATGGGAGGGTTATTTCTGGGGCTACCAGCCCGAAGACCCTGACGTGGTGCTGAGAGAAGGAGTGGCCAATGCCGCTGATATTGTCACTTTTCTGGTCAACACCCTGCAATTGAACGACCTGTATGTTTATCCGGCTTACGCGAAAAGCCGCAAAAGCGGGAATCTCCTGGTCAAGGTGTTCATGGAAACCCAGTTCGATGTTGCGCTGGTGGCTCTGGAGGTCGCCAGCCGAAAGTACAAGTTCTGGCAGGCTTCTACCGATATACCTCTGCCGGTGGACTATCTCGACTGTTCGCTCGAAGACACCAGAGTGTTGGTAAACACCAGTGCGGAGAATGACGTATCCTACAGTATGGCCGAGCTGCCTTCGACCCCCTCCGACAAGAATCGCTCCACGCTCAATGCCGCTCTGACTCTGGGTGAGGACGGTTCTGCAGCAGGCAGCCTGGAGCAGGAACTGACCGGCCATTTGAGTGCCGGGCTGCGCCGCACGCTGAACAATACGGCCGCCGATCGGCGCCCTGAACTGTGGAAAGAAACCTTGAAAGGCAAGTTCGACACGGTGACTCTCAGCAGCGAGCCTCGCCTGGATGACCCGGCGGTTTTGAATCCCAAATACACGGCTGGAGCCGAAGTGACCCTCGGAAAGGTTTGCCGGGCTGTCGAAGGCGGGTTGGCAGTGCGTGCAGCGATCCTTACCGATCCCTTCTCATCCGCCTTGAGCGGGGAAGAGCGTGAAATTGATGTGGAATTTCCCCACCAGGCGGAATTCTCCTGCGACGTCGAGCTCAAAGTGCCGGCTGGATTTTCTCTGCCGGACAGCTTGCCGGCGCCGATGGAGTTGAAAACCAGAGGCCTTTATTATCACCGGGTTCTTGCCAAGAAAGACAAGAATACACTGCTGCTGAAAAGGGAATTCAAGATCGATCAACCGATAATGGAGGCAAGGCGCTATAATCGTCGTTATGCCTCTATTTTTGCGGACATTCAAAAGGCGGATGCAGAGGAGATAGTACTGCCGAGGCAGTAATTTTCCCTCTCAGAACGGCATCTGCCTCCATGAGCAGAATGTCTCGACAGCCGTGCATTCCGGAGTCGGCACCTGTTGGTGAGCTGACCGGGCGTGTGCGGCTTTCTTTTCCCCTGCCGGAGCGCCGGTTTTTAATATTATTAACTAATCTGATGATCGGGACAGCATAAGCGGAGGTAACAGATGGCCGACCAGTTGGAGACCAGGCTGCTCATCGGCGGCAAGTGGCTGGAGAGTAATGACCGGTTCCCGGTGGTGAATCCTTATACCGGTGAGGAGATCGCCAGGGTCGCCGCTGCGGACAGCACGCACGTTGAACAGGCGGTTACCGCTGCCGAGGCAAGCGGCATGACTTCGCTGACCGGCGCCCGGCGTTATGAAATACTGCACACGGCGGCCGGAAAGATCGAGCGGTCGAGCGATGAGCTCGCCCGGATGATCGTGGCCGAAAGCGGCAAACCCTTGCGCTATTCAGCGGGTGAGGTGGAGCGCGCGGTCCAGACATTTTCGTTCGCCGCGGAAGAGGCCCGTCGCCTGCATGGAGAGACCCTGGAACTGGACGCCCACCCCGGGGGAAAGGGCTATTTCGGTTTCTATCACCGTTTCCCCCTGGGGGTGATCGCTGCGATCTCTCCCTTTAATTTTCCTCTGAACCTGGTGGCCCATAAGGTGGCTCCCGCCCTGGCGGCGGGCAACTCGGTAATCCTCAAACCCTCCAGTGAAACTCCCCTGGTCGCTCTCCGGCTGGCGCAGATACTCGAGGATGCGGGCGCTCCCCCGGGGGCGGTCAACGTGCTTATGGGAAGCGGCTCCACAGTGGGGAAGGCCCTGGTCACCCATCCACGCGTAAAAATGGTTACTTTTACCGGCTCCCTGGAGGTGGGCAGCTCCATCCGCGCCGCCGCCGGCATGAAACGGGTTACCCTGGAGTTGGGCTCAAACAGCGCCGTGATCATCGAGGATGAGGCAAGGCTCGAGGAGGCGGCCGCGCGCTGCGTAGTGGGGGCTTTCGCTTTCTCCGGGCAGGTCTGCATATCGATCCAGCGCATCCTACTCAACCAGCGACTGGAGAAACGCTTCCTGGAAATTTTTCTACCCCGGGTAAAGGCGATCACTCGCGGCGACCCCATGGAGCAAACCACCGAAATCGGCCCGATGATCACCGAGGCGGAGGCCCGCCGAATCGAGAAATGGGTCTCCGGAGCTCTCCAACAGCATGCCCGGGTTCTGACCGGAGGCAAAAGGGAAGGAGCTTTCTACCAGCCCACGGTTCTCGACCGGGTGAAAAAAGATATGGATATTTACAGCAAGGAGGCCTTTGCGCCGATAGTTTGTATAGAGACTTACACCGATTTCGAACAAGCCCTCGACCGGGTCAACGACAGCCGCTATGGTCTGCAGGCCGGTGTTTTCACCGAGTCCCAGGACAAAGCCATGAAGGCTTTTCGAAGGCTGGAGGTAGGGGGGGTGGTGATCAACGACTTTCCCACTTTCAGGGTGGACCAGATGCCCTATGGGGGAGTCAAGGGCAGCGGGTCAGGCAGGGAAGGGCCGCGATTTGCTATTGAAGAAATGACCGAACTCAAGCTCTGCTGCATGCGACTGTAAAGAATGTTTAATGCCAAAATAGCCGGGATGGATTTTACGCGCCTTCCCGCACGAGGCCCGGAATACCGGTAATTACGGGTAACCTAGGTTGTTTAGATAGGCACCTGAAGCGAGATTACCTGGCAAGAAAAAAATCCAAAAAATAGTTGACTTTCTTGTCAAGAAAACTATATATTGTATTACGAGACAAATAAAACACAATATATTGTAGTTTTGTAGATTGAACAGCGGGCGAATAGTAATAATCAAAGAAACCTTGACAATCGAAAATTTCCGGCAGCTTGCTGCGGGGTGTCTTCAATTTTTTCCTGAGGGAAAGACAATGCAATCCGAGCAGAACAAAAAAAGCGGCCTCACGGGTAAAGAGCGTCTACCGGCTTCCGCACAACGGCAAAAGCGTGCAGTTGATGATAGAGGCAACGGCGGCAAGGGCGGCCGCAGGGAGATATTCCGCTATCCCGAGAGCATCGAAAGGGTTTTCACCCGCGAGAACCAGGATGTTTACGATATGGTCGAGTGGGTGCTGCGCGATGTCGTGATAACCGAGCACGGCAGTGGAAGAGTGGTTTACCAGGGTAAGGGCCTCGAATTTCCCTCTTTCTGGAGTGAGACCGCCTGCAAGATAACGGCCAGCAAGTATCTCAAGCAGGCGAACCATTACCGGGAAACCAGTCTCAGGCAGTTGATCGACCGGGTGGCGGATACGATTACCGACATCGGCGGGGAAAGTGGATATTTCCTGGATGAAGAGGAACGGGAGACTTTCAGGGCGGAGCTGAAGTTTATCATGTGCGATCAGCGGGCTTGTTTCAACAGCCCGGTTCTTTTCAATATCGGGATACCTGGAGAAAGGCCCCAGGCTTCGGCCTGTTTTATCAACTCGGTCAAGGACGACATGAGGGATATCAGCCGTCTGATAGTCACCGAAAGCATGATTTTCAAATGGGGCAGCGGTTCCGGAGTCAATTACAGCACCTTGCGTTCCGAGAAGGAGCCTCTTTCGACCGGCGGGACTGCCAGCGGGCCGCTCAGTTTCATGAAAGTGCTCGACGCCAATGCCGGAGCAATCAAAAGCGGCGGCAAGAGTCGGCGGGCGGCCAAGATGTGCGTACTCAACGCGGACCACCCCGATGTGGAGAAGTTCATCGACTGCAAGGTGATCGAGGAGAAGAAGGCTCAAACCCTGATTGAAGCCGGTTACGACGGTTCGATACTGGGGGAGGCCTATACCACGGTCTGCTATCAGAACGCCAACCACTCGGTGCGGGTCACCGATGAGTTCATGAGGGCGGTGGAAGACGGTGAGAAGTGGCGACTGAAAGCCATTGTCTCCGGCGAGACGACCAAAGAGGTCGAGGCGCGGGCTCTGCTGCGCAAAATGGCCGAAGCGGCCTGGATCACCGGGGACCCGGGAATCCAGTTCGATACCACCACCAACGACTGGCACACCTGCCCCAAATCCGGTCGGATCAACGCCTCCAATCCCTGCAGCGAGTATGTCTTCCTGGATGAAAGCGCCTGCAACCTGGCCTCGATAAACCTGCTGAAATACGTGAATGAAGACGGTTTCCAGGTCGCGGATTTCGCCCACACGGTGCGGGTCATGGTCATGGCCCAGGACATCCTCTGTGGCTTCGCCGAGTATCCTACGGCGGAGATCACCCGTAACTCTCACGATTTAAGACCATTGGGCCTGGGCTACACCAACCTGGGCGCCCTGTTGATGGTGCATGGAATAGGCTATGATTCGGAAGACGGCCGCCATATCGCGGGAGCGATTACCGCCCTGATGTGCGGTGCGGCTTATGAGGCGAGCGGCCG
>CAZSTM010000035.1:0-3070 GCA_964609635.1 uncultured Gemmatimonadales bacterium | reverse complement strand
GGATTGCCGGACGTATCGGGCCTTTCAACAGTTACAAGCTCAATGCCGAACCCATGGGCCGGGTGCTGGACAAGCATCGTTCCGCTCTCCAGCAGATAAATCCCGAACGGAAGTCTCCCGTGCTGTTCGAAGAAGTGATGGTCAATGCGCGCGCCTGCTGGGACCGTATCTGCGTGGAAAAGCTCTACCGGAAGGGTTTCCGCAATTCGCAGGTCACCCTGCTGGCGCCCACCGGAACCATAAGCTTTTTTATGGATTCGGTGACCACCGGAGTCGAACCGGAGCTTTCACTGGTCAAGTACAAGAACTTGGTTGACGGCAGCGTGCTGACCCTGATCAACCCGCTGGTGCGCCGCAGCATGGAATACATGGGAATCGCGGAGAAGACCATCCGGGACGCAGAGGAGCATATCGAGAAACGCGGCAACCTGGAGGATTTCGACCTGCCTGATCAACAAAAGGCGGTATTCGCCACCTCCCTGGGAGACCCGAAACGCCTGACCACGCTCAAACCCGAGGCGCATCTTAAAATGATGGCCGCGGTGCAGCCTTTTCTTTCCGGGGCGATTTCCAAGACAGTCAACCTTGCTCACCACGTAACTGTCGAGGAAATCGTGAAAATGTATTTCGACGCCTGGAAAATGGGCCTAAAATCCCTGGCGGTTTACCGGGACGGCTGCAAGCAGAGCCAGCCCCTGGAAACCAGGAGAACAAAGAAGGCAACCGCCCCAACCGAGGTGGCTACCGTACCCAGACGGCGCCGCCTGCCCACTGAACGCCGGGCGATCACTCACAAGTTCGAAATCGCCGGCCACGAGGGGTATGTTACCGCAGGAACCTACGAGGACGGTTCCCTGGGCGAGGTCTTTGTCCTGATGCACAAAGAGGGCTCCATCCTCTCCGGCCTGCTCGATTCGGTCGGCATTCTGACCAGCATCGCCCTGCAGTACGGCGCGCCCCTGTCGGTGCTGGTGGACAAGATGACTCACATGCGTTTCGAGCCCAGCGGACTGACCAAAAACAAGCAGATCCCCATGGCCAAGTCGGTGGTGGACTATATCTTCCGCTGGCTGGGTTCCCGCTTCCTGCCCCCGGAGCAGCAGGAAGCTATCGGTATCCGGCAGGTAAAATCCCCCGAGGAGGTGATCGAGGAGTTGAGCCGTCCCAAAGATAACGCGGATACCGGACCGGACCAGGCGGAGGGCCGGGAGGTGAAATTCGACATGCTCAGCGATGCGCCGGATTGTTATGCCTGCGGGGAGTTGATGGAGCGCCGCGGAAGCTGTTACACCTGCCCTACCTGCGGGGCCACCAGCGGATGCAGTTGAGCTTTCGCACGAGAAAATTTACAGAGAGATAATTTTAATAAGGGGATGAACCTTTCAGGTTTGTCCCCTTTTTTTGACGATTCACTCTGAGTAAAAATGGAAAATATGGATTTTTAGCTCTAGATGCCCTATAGTTAAAAATGATTCTTTCCCAATAGTTTTTTTACCAAAGGCGGGAGGTTTTCATGCAGGCCAAATTTACCGAACTGGTAGTCTCCGGCTCTTTTGCGCTGGTCAAGGGTTTTCTTCTCGGTTTCAAAGGCGGCACGGGGACCGATTTCAGCTACTTTTTTCACCGTAAAAGCGGCATCCGGCGGGACACTCTGGCCGAGCTGCTCAAAGAGGTGCTGGACCTGGACAACTATGTCCACCTCTGCCTGGATGACAAGGTCGTGCCCGATTTCAAGCGGGCGGTGGCCGAGGCCGAGCCCCTGGTGGGCATCAAGATCAAGAACCAGCGGCCGATAACCGGGGCCAGGTTCGATTTTTCATTCTCGATCAACAACCGCGAAGCCGCCGAAAAAGTTAAGGAAGTGCTGGCCGATCTGCCGGAGGGACTGGAGCTGCTGGGGTACGAGCCTGTAGAGGAAATCCATGAGGAAAATGCCGCTATCGGAGGCTATGCTCCGCAGCATACCTACCGGTTCAAGGGAAACGGCACCCTGCTGGGCGATTTCGGCGGGGTGATGGAAATGTTCCTGAGGGCCAAACGAATGCCGGAAGGCCAGCTGGTGCTGCTGAGCGACCTGATCCTGGAATTCGAAGATTAACAAGACGAGTAAAGGACTTATATTTTTCTGAGAAAGTAAAAAAACGGACCTTACTGCATGAGGAGGAAAAACCATGCCGGTCAGGTATATGGCAGCTCTGATTACCTTTTTTATGCTCTCGGGAATTGCCCCGGCTTCCAGGGCGCAGGCGCCCTCGGATTCGATCCCCAAGGGCAAGCGGACAGTGTTGGGTAAATACCTTCTCTCCATTCAGGCCTACGAAAAATGGAAGGCCGGCCCGGAGCGGATAAAAATCTGGATGTCAGAACCCTGGGAGAATATGTTTTCGTGGGCCATGCTCCAATGGCGTACAATATCCCGTTCAGGAAGCTTACCGACCAATGGGACCAGGAAAAGGGGCGCTACTCGATGCCGCTTAACCCCGGCTTTGTAGAGGCGGTAAAGCAGTCGTTCGGCCTGGAGGATACCATACTGGTTATCTGCCGCTCGGGCGGTCGCAGTGCCGCAGCGGTCAACCGGCTGGCCGAGGAGGGGTTCCGGAACGCTTACAGTATCCTGGATGGTTTCGAGGGGGATATGGTCACGGACCCGGCCAGTTACTATAACGGGAAAAGAATGAAAAACGGCTGGAAAAATTCAGGAGCTCCCTGGACCTACGGTCTCGACCCGAAGCTGGTCTACCGGGAATAAGCAAAAGCCCGGCAGACCTAGAAAATTTTAATAATCTGTCTGCCGGGCCGGCTCGAAATTCTGGCGTCCCCAAGGGGAATTGAACCCCTGTTGCCGCCTTGAAAGAGCGGAGTCCTAACCTCTAGACGATGGGGACGTTCTTTTCGATATAAAATTCGATATAAAAAGTGAATAATAAAAATAATGCCTGAGGAATTATTTGTCAAGAAGACCCGGTCACTTTGTGGCTGCAAAGCGATAGGTTTCCCCTCGCCGGCCTGTCGATAATCTTACCGTGTCTGCAGCGTCTGCGGTATCTGTTTCCCGGCTGAAATTAAATTG
>CAZSTM010000034.1:0-15433 GCA_964609635.1 uncultured Gemmatimonadales bacterium | reverse complement strand
ATCATTAGCTTTCGGCTCACCCGGAAACGATGTCTTATGGCATTTTAACGGTTAATCAGATTTCGTAGGGGCGACCGATCGGTCGCCCGAATGTAAGGGCACGGCATACCCGTCATTGGTTATACCGGTATGTTGAGCAAGTTATGACAACCTTGCAGAATTTTTCTGTATTTTCAGAATCGCCGCAGCAATGTCCTCTAGGTCCTTTTTGGTTCCGAGCAAGACATATTGCCCCATCCACAAGCCCGTTTCCTTACAGATCATATCGTTGGCGGGACAGTGGTTCTCTTGTCTGTATTTAGCGAGCCTCTCCCTGTGAAATACAGATTTAAACGCGCGCGAATTTAGGCGGTATTCAATAAATCCCTGCTTGTTGAGCGGTTCGTAGCCCGTTCCCAGGGGGATCCCCTCTGCCTCCATCGCCCGGGAGAATTTTCCCTTGGGCAGGCCGTTGAAATATTTGCCGTCATATCTCATCATATACAGATGATAAGCATGCCGCGTTTGCCCGGGATAGGTCCCGGCGGGGGAAATTCCCGGGATTTCTTCCAATAGTTTGTCCAGGTAGGCGGCGTTCTGCGAGCGGAGTCTGGTCTGCTCTTCCAGCCGTCTCATCTGTCCCAGCAGCACGGCCCCCTGAAACTCGGTCATCCGGTGATTCGAGCCGGGAAAAGGATAGCCGGAAAGGGTTGCCTTCTGCTCCCCTGCAGGCCTTCCGTTGTTGGTATAAGAGGCGCATAATTCGATGATCTCTTGATTCGAACTGATTATCGCTCCTCCCTCGCCGGAATTGAGATTCTTACTGGCCTGAAAGCTGAAACAACCCAGGTCTCCTACCGAGCCCAGCTTCCGGTTTTTCCATTCACCCATCCAGGCCTGGCAGGCATCCTCGATGACAGGAATGCCGTATTTTCTGGAGACGGCGGTTATCTTGTCCATGTCCGCTGCGCCGCCGGCGAGGTGAACCGGCATGATCGCTTTGGTGTGTTCGTTGATACGCTCCTCGATCAGGTCGGCATTTATCTGATGGGTCTCCGGGTCGGTATCGACAAACACGGCCAGGGCAAACACCTGGAAGACCACTCCGGCACTTGCCACGAAAGTATAGGGGGGCACTATCACCTCATCGCCGGGGCCGATGCCGAGCGCATTCAGACAGGTATTGAGCGCCGTAGTTCCGCTGCTGGTAGCCGCACAGTAGGGCACACCCATGAGTTCGGCGAATTTCTTTTCGAACCTGTCGACACGGGTTCCGCCGAGACGGCACCATTTTTTGCTGTGAAAGGCGTCGAGGAACATCTGTACGTCCGTGTCATCGTAGACAGGCCATGAGGGAAAAGGCTGGGTGCGAACCGGGGTGCCGCCGAGTATTGCGGGAACCTCGGCGCCTTTAGCGGCATAGCAATAACGGGCCGTGCTACCGATCGCGGAGACTGCCGCCGCGCCGGCTATCCCGGCCGAGGTGTTTTGTAAAAACCTGCGGCGGCTGAGCGGTTTCCGGTCTTTTTCCATGGGGTCCTCCTTATTATTACGACTCCTCCGATTCACTTCGGCTGGAGAGGTGCCCGAACGGTTGGTATAAGAAGAGCGTTCAACCGACTGCTAAAAAATGCCGCGAATCATCAGCAAAAGCCCGAAGATGAAAAGCGGGACGCCCACCGGAGCGGCCAGCACAATCACGGTCAGGATAATCCCGACGATCATCAGAGCCAGTCCCACCAGGACCGCCAGCAAACGGCCGGTGAGTTTGAGGATAAAAGTCAGCAGGTTCCATAAAGCGGCGAAAGGCCACAGCAGCCAGGGTGTTTTCATGTTATGCTTCTCCGACACAGGGTTTTTTCTTTGCGCTGAGCAGGTTTCCGAAATCGCTCCGGGGTTCTCAGGAAGCTCCCTTGATTGCGAAACATGCCACGGTACCGTCCTGGTGGACTACCACAACGCGGCCGCTCCTGTCGACCAGCAGGCCTCCCGGCAGGGCGGGAGAGGAAAGTTGGTGCTCCCAGGCCACCTTGCCGCGCTCGCGGTCCAGGCAGCGTACTGTCCAGCGGGAGTTCCGGGAAGATTCCACCGGGGTTTCGCACACCGCCAGCACGGCATTGCGCGCAACCGCCAGGGAGACCGTTTCGCTTCCCTCGAGTTCGGCAGCCGTCCATTCGCTCTCGGGCCACCTGCCCTCGGCGTCCCCCCTGCCCAGGTACTCCTCGACACCGTCCAGCGGATAGCCGGCCGGTATCATGTACGGCCTGCCCGCCGGGGATTTTCTTTCATCCCAGATCACCTTGAAACGCCCGTGCACTATAAAGAACCCCTTCTCATCCCAGGCCGGAGGGATGGTTCTGAAGGTCAGGTCCATGCCTTCGCCCGGCTCGCCGCCGGAGCGGATATCGAAGACGGTGAATTTATTGGGCTTGACCACATCATCCATGGGCGAATAATGCAGCCTGCCGCCCAGCAGCAGGTACCGGCCGCCGATTACCCCGACCTCTTCGCCCCGGTTGGTTTTGGGCATCCCATCGCCCGGCATGCCGCCCAGGTATTTTCCGGTCGCCAGGTCGTAGGAAGCCGGAGACACCACGTTGCCCCCCGGCATCCAGAGCCGGCCCTGCCCGACACTGAGGATGCCCTGGGCGCAGACTCCTTTACGAATTTGTTTGTCCAGGTGCCCGGTGGAGTTATTCTGCCACTTGATCTTGCCGGTTACCGCATCCAGGGCGTAAACATAGGTACCGTCGTAATCGACTATCCCCGCGGCTGCATAGGCGGTTCCATCCTCGACCAGGATACCGCTGTTGACCGGCCAGGTCGAGCAAAGTGAGCCGTAGACCATAATTCTTCGTTCCTCCGGGGCGGCGCGGAAGCGCCAGAGCAGCTTTCCGGTGGCGGCCTCCAGGGCGTAGATATAGCCGTCGCCCGAGCCGAAATAGGCCCGTCCCTGCCAGAGGGTCGGCGGCTGCATCAGTGGTCCCCCGGCGAGGAAACTCCAAACGAGCCTGCCGCTGGCGGCATCCAGCGCCCGGACCTTGCAGTCATCGCCGCCGAGGAAAACCAGACCCCCGGCGGCCGTGGGCGCCGTGGGCAGGTTGGCGCCGCGCGGGTTGAACTCCCAGATTTTTTCGGTTTTGTCCGGAACCGCAGCCCGTGAAGCCGCGCTGCGGGTATTGTCGGCCCGGTAAGTGGGCCAGTCCTTTTCCGAGATGTCGAATAAGGCCACCTGCTGCGGGTCCGGCTGCACTGTTTCCAGACGGTCGGAGTCAGTGGCTTTGCGCTCGAAGTTAAAGTCTCCGGCCGGGCACATCACCACCCTGCCGATCATGGTCAGGTTGCAGTCGCAGGGCCAGAAACCCATATAGAGCAGCCCGTTCGCGGGGATAACTCCATCGTTGCACGGGGGCCGCACAGCGCCGTTGAAAATGACTTTTTTGGCGATACGGTCATAGCGGGTCAACCCTTCAGTTCCGCCGCGGCAGAAGTAGGAATCCCAGCAAGCGGTAAGCCGCGCGCAGCAGTGCTTGCTGAACCCCAGGTCCTCGATGGTCTTACCGGTCGTCGGGTCGATCACCTGGGTGCTGCCGCGCGGCCCGATCCCCACCACCAGGTTGTTGTCCACATAAAGCATGTTGGGGTTGTTGGTAGTTTTTTTCCGGTGCCAGAGAAGGCTCCCGTCCGCGTTGGACAAGGCGACGATGTTCATCCTGGTCTGGGCTTCATAGAAAAGCGCCTTGGGCGTGTAAAGGCAGAAACAGGTAGTGCGAAAGCCCGGGGTGGAGGTCAGGCCCTTGCCCGGCTCCTCAATGAGTTCCCTCACCCGGGGGTCGGAGTTGGCCCACAACAGCTTTCCGGTCCTTGCATTGAGACAGCCCACCCGGGAATCGGGGCCATAGAAAAACACTTTACCATCCCCGATTACCATGGCACGCGAATCTACCGGGGCCTCTTCCGTGTGGGTCCAGAGCACTTTTTTTCTATCCAGGTCATAGGCCAGTATGGTATTGCCGAAACCCCAGGGGACCCGATCCTGATAGTAGCCCGGGCTCAGGTCGTCCCAGCTCCAGGCCAGGGAGACACTTCGCACCAGGTGTGTCTGCGGCGGGTCTTTCTTTTCGCCCAGCATGGCGTAGAGGATGCCCTCGACCAGGGCCATCCATTTCCACTCCCCTTTCAGCTCGGGGACCCTGACTCTGTCTTTTTCCTCCCCGGTTTTCGGGTCCAACAGCAAACAACCGTTTCCCTCGGGATTTATCATGTAGAAGGTGTTGCCGGTGGCGATAAAAGCGGAGCGATGCACCAGATAGCCGTCCGGGAGCTTTTTTGTCCACAGCTCGGTCCCGTTGTAGCCGTTCTGGGCGATCAGGGTATTGAGCCAGGGCTCTTCGCGTTTGTGGTGGGCGATATGGCCTACAGCGGAAAATATCCTTCCTTCGGCAACCGTGCTGATCGCGGGCATCGAAATGTAATAGGGCAGTCCCAGGAAATGGGTCATATAGGGAGCCCTGATCGCAGTGTCGTCGGAGACCGGGTTGTTGTCGGGCCCGTGTTCCCAGTGGGTCCAGTCCGCCGCGCCCTCCAAGGGCGGCTTGGTCAGGACCGCCCAGAGGCCGTAGCTGTCCTCATCCGTGAAAAACTCGACTGGCTCGGCCGATTTCAGCCAGCTATCCAGTCGGCTGGCACTCAAAGTCTTTTCACCGGTCACGGGCCTTTTGAGCCTGCCGATAACCGCTTTGCCGCGGGGACGAAGCACGCGCAGGATCTCTGGCAGGTGAAGTTTTTCCAGCTCGCCCCCGGTGAGATGAGCGGTCACGATGAAGTCCACCGAGTTGTCTGCATAGGGCAGTTTTTTCAGCGGCCCCTTATCGGCGGTCATGGATTTACCGTAGAGACCCCGTTCATCCGCGGATTTTTTTACAGCCTCGACCACCAAGCCCCGGGAGTCGAGAAGGTTCACCATAAAACCGCCGGGCCGGGCAAGCTCCAGGGCCAGCTCGGCGTTATCACCGCCGAGAACCGAGCAGACCCCGCGCTCGATACCGGCCAGTTCGACCACATGGGCGGCAACCGCCGCTTCATCGGGTGGGGCCGCCCGGGCGGCCGGGGCAAGGGTCAGGTACTCGATCAGGCAGACGGTGAAAAGCAATACGGGGAAGGCTGCGCGGAAACTGCGAGGACGGTTCGAGGACATCGACGCCTCCATGAGGGTAGATGAAAATCGGAGAGACTTATTTGCTTTATAAGATAAGATGGGAATTATGATTACTCTATTAAATCCCGCTTTCAAGGATCATTATTCTTATTTGATATCGTTTCTCCAGTAATCAGCGTGATAATTTTTCCCGTCCTTATTCCAGACCTTGCTTACAATATCAGTATCACCATCGCCGTCAACGTCGCCCAGGACGGCGTCATGCCAACCCGGATTGTCGACATGAATCAAGAAAGTTGTGAAAGACGGGGTAGATGAGCCGGAATTTATCCATATTACTCCACGTTCTTTCAGGCCGGGTGGTTTCATAGACAGCAACGGGTCCCGACCGGTCATTGTCGAGTCCTCCTGTTCACCCGCGAAGATGTCCAGATCCCCGTCTCCGTCGAAATCGGCGACTCCTAAGGAGTGGAAGGAGCCTGTCCCGGCAACGCTGCCGGGCGGTATGGGAGGATCAGGCAGCTTGTGAATTCTCCACCCGCTTCCATTTCCGATATTTTCAGCCCAATAAACGTGCGAGCCTCCCGTATCACAATCGCTGTAGACAATGTCGTTTTCTCCATCGTTATTCAGATCGACTATCCAGACACGTATACTTGTCCCGTAAGTGGCATGTGGTATCGGCTCATGCGGCCATTGGTGTCTGGTCCATGTTCCGACACCTGTGCCCGGGTTCTCGAACCAGAAACCCGGTATCACTACATCTGGATAACTGTCTCCATTCAGATCGCCTATTCCTTTAGGTGCGATACCTCCATGGTTTTTCTCACCCGCTCCAATCGTGGTCTTTTTCATATTTTTGGAGCAGTCGAACCAGGAAACGTCAGAGCCGTGATAGGTTATCAGATCCGAATGGCCGTCCCCATCGATATCTGCCGCAACGACATCATGGCCACCGCCGCCGTATTCGTTAACCTGCCATTCGGCATCCGGATTCTTCCCGAGGTTCCCTGGATTATTGAACCAGACATTATTTATTACAACGTCAGTAAAGCCGTCTCTGTCTATATCAATAGCCGTGGCACCGAGCGCCCTTGCCAGATATTCCGAACTTCCTATCGTATGACGAACCCAAGTCGAATCATTTTTTCTCTCGAACCAATAAGCCTCCAGAGTTTCTCGCCTGCTTAAAGCGGCGTCAAGGTCACCATCCTTATCGAAATCGGCAAGGGCGGTGCCTCCTGTACCCCACCCCGTACCGGGTAACGGATCGGCGATGGCGAAGTGGGTCCATTTCATGGCTTTCTGTTTCTCACAGGAGGTTACCATAAATAATACGCCGGCCAGGATTACCATAACAGGGGCATATCTTAGATAATTAAGGTAAGATCTGCCAGGCATGATTCTTCTCTTTGTAAGTCGTTAAGCAACCGTTAAAAAATCAGATACAGGTTCGTTCGGGCTCATTTTGATTTATACCAAAATGTTATCATTTCTCCTGGCTTGAATCAAGCTTTCATTTGCCCGCCTCGCACCCGTTCGACAGCTTACCGGCCACTGATGCCCATGTCCTTGAACAGCCGGGTGGCGTTGCCGTTATAGACTTTTTTCAACACCTCGTCCGGCAGGTTAAGGCCGTAATTCATCCACCAGGCCGCATCGGGGACCCGGAAAAACTCATCCTCGGTCTCCAGCAGGCGGTACCAGCCCCGGTACATCTGTTCACTCGGCCCCAGGTCCGTGCCGAAGAGGATCCGGTCCTGGTAGTCGATAAAGAACCTGCGGGCGGTAAAAGGCTGTCTTCCCAGGTCCCAGGCCCTGGCCGAGATGTCGATGTAATAGTTGGGATACAACTCGAGCAGTCGGCCCACTTCATCCAGGTCATGGGAGAGGTTTCCCACGTGGCAGCCGATGAAGATGGTGTTAGGATGTTTTGCCAGGGCCCGGCTGCGGGTATTTATGATATCGGCCTTGGGCATGATACCCTTGCCGATTCTTTCGAAAACGTTCCAGCGGGCGCCGCTTACTCCCAGCTCGCTGGCGGCGGTCAGGGGGTGGTAGCAGTCCTCCATGTCCGAGGTATGGATGGAGACCGGCATGCCCAGCCTGCCGGCGGTCTCCAGGGCCGCGTCCCAGCGTGGGTCGTCGATATGCAGCCCCTCTTTGCCTTTTTTCCGGTCGCCGCCGAAACCCCAGCCCATGTCCTTATACTCGCCGATTCCCCGGGCTCCGAGCCTGTAGGCTTCTTCCACGGAGCGGGCCGCCCGCTCGGGGTAATCTGCAGCGTCGATGTCGCGGTCGTCGATCTTGGCCCAGATCTGGAAGTGGTGCGGGTATTTTCCCAGGTAGTCCTCGATGATATCCTCCAGCTTACCGTGGCCGTACGCCCCGGTCAGCACAACCACTTTCCGCACGTTGCAGGCTTCCATCATTTTTACCCAGCGGTGGATGTCTTCGCCCTCGAGGTAGGTGTGCGAGTGGGCGTCGATCACCGGGTACCTGGGCCGCAGTATGGTGTGTGCGGGCACCTGCAGCCGGGATTCGGGATGAAAATTTTTCACTTTCAGGGTGTCGAATATCCCCAGGTGGCTCTGCGGCATTACCGGGGCGGCGCAAAGCAGGATAAAAATAACGGTTGACGTAAGAATATGTTTCATCATGCCGGGCCTCTTTGGTTGATAGCTTCCTAGCCGGAGCAGTTTGAAATTTGGAAGGATATGGGGATTTTAGAAAATCAAGCTCATCTACAGACCTGCTCTTACTCGACAGCAATCCGGTGTTCACCGATTCCGGCCGGGATTTGAATTTCCTGTGCTCCGCTCGAGGCCACTTTGCCTGCGGGCCGGCTGTCCACCAGGATGGTGCGACCCGCCAGGGTTTCCCGGGCCCAGTCGGCGAGATCGAGCTTCCAGGTGGATTCGCGCTTGCCGAAAAAGCTGCAGTAATGGGGATCGTAGGAAATCCGCACCTGGGGTGTGGAACCGGCAGGGCTTTCCAGGTGTGCGTGAAGATACCCGATATACTCGTTAAGCCCCATGAAAACCGCTTCCGGCCCGCCCTGGTCGAAGGTTTTGAGAAACTCTTCCGGGTGCTCGGCAATCCCCTTATCGTGGGCATCGGGCAATGCCGGGATGGTCGCAGGCGCCTCGGGAGTGCCCTCGAACAGCCAGCCGCGGACCGCCATGTCCCGGCCCAGGTAGCCGCCGAACCAGCAGAACCAGCCGAAACCCTCCCTGGCCGCCAGGATCCAGGTATGGTTCGGATATGAAAGCGAAACCCCGCCGCCGCCGGCGACAAAGGAGAGCGGCTCGATACCGAACAGGTGCGTCAGCCACTGTTTACCGGTCCTCATATGGAAAACCTGCTGGGCGGCGGGTATCTCCTTGAATCCCCGGCGGGTGTCGCCGAACTCGCGGTACCATCCGACATGGGCCTTTTCGCCGTCGAGAGGCGCCCCCCACCAGGGCCCCGGAGGCGAGTCGAGGTCGGGCTGCATGTGGGTCCAGCCGTGCGACTGAATCTCGAACACGCCCTCGCGCAGCCCCTCATCGAGCCCCTGCTTGGTGGAAACATAATTCTGGCGGCGGCCGAAATCATCCACGAAGTCCTGCCGGAAGGAAAGCTCCACCTGCCTTTTCTGCTCGTTGACAAACCCGGAAACCACGTTGATCACCATCACGGCTTGGCGCTCTTTCAGCGGAGCGATCAAGTGCCTGCGGATCTGCTCTTGAGTAAGGGTGGAATAACTCCAGTGGTCGAGCCAGGCGCACTGGGCGCCCCCGGGATCGTCCATGGCAATGATACAGCGGTTCTCCCAGGTTTTGTGAAAGCAGTATCCGGCCGCCTCGGTAATCGCCCGGCGCAGGATGGTCCTGATTTTCTGCTGCTCGAACATGATCCCCACATCGCCGCCGATCCAGATCGCCCGTGCCCGGCCGTTGAGTTTGCGCGATGTCAGAGCAGGATATTTACCCTGGCGGGCGAGCACCTGCACTTGGCCTGCCGCCTCGACCATGGCCTGGTACTGGTAGGGTACATCATTTTCGGCAACGATTGACGGAGCCATGCCGCGGGTCAGGTAATGGTTCCCTGAAGCGGTGATACTGTTGTGGGTCATATGGTACCCCAGGTAGCGCAAGCCGAGCAGCGACTCCAGCACCGGGTGGTCTATCCGGTTCGAGAGGGCTACCAGGCTTATCCCGTGACGCCCGATAGCTTCGGTCAATATCCCGTAGTCCTGGACAGCCGGAGAGTCCGCTTTGGGGTCCGCCGCCCAGAGGATGCAGCCGTAAAGGGGTTTTTTCTCAGGCCCGAGGAAGTGGTTGATATTCAGCGTTTCCTGGTCGAGGCGTACGACGTCGAAAGGAACACCCCAGGACTTGAGCATGACCACCAGCTGGAGAAAATCGATCCCCTCGGGCCGCACGGAATGATCGTAATGGGGAGGCGCCTCGGTAGGAATGTCCACCAGGAAACCGGCCGGGTCTTTCCACTGGTCGCCGATAACCAGGAGCACGCGGTAGGGGTTGAAAGCTTCCCTGGCGAAAACCTCGCCGGATGAGGGCAATGCCAACGGCAGCAACAGGACGAAGAGGAGGATTCTGTTTAACATTGGGCACTCCGAATGAGGAAAGTGAAGGGTGATTTTAACAATTCTTTTTTAGTTCGTCTCTATCTCCAGCAGGCGCAGGAGGGCCTCCAGGTAGTAGTAGTCTCCCCAGATATTGGCCTGGTCCACGCTGCCACCCACGGCGAAAAAGTAGGTGCCGCCGGTCAGTACCCCATCATTGCGGCCCGGCAGGTCGCGGGTCAGGTAGTTACGGGTCAGCGAGGCCAGGATGTTCCGGGCCGCCTGCAGGTAGCGCTCCCGGTCCCGGGGGTCGGTCACGTATCCGGCAAGCTCGATAAGGCCGGAAGCGGCCATGGAGCCGGCGGAGCTGTCGCGGGCCTCATCGGGGATGTTCGGCGCCTGGAAGTCCCAGTAGGGCACGAAGTCCTCCGGCAGGTGTTCGATAAACCAGTCGGCCATGCGCACGGCCGTCTGCAGGAAAGCCGGTTCGCCGGTATGACCGTACGCCCTGGTGAAACCGTAAATACCCCAGGACTGGCCCCGGCTCCAGATGCTTTCATCCGAGTAGCCCTGCTTATGAAAGCCGCGCAGCATTCGGCCGGTTTCCGGGTCGAACTCCACCACCTGGTGGCTCGAACCGTCGGCGCGGACATGGCTTTCCATGGTCCTGGCTGCGTGCGAGGTGGCGGCCCGGTAAAAGGATGAATCGCCGGTCTGGCTGAACGCCCAGTAGATCTGGTCGAGGTTGATCAGGCAGTCCACGATCACGAAACCGGCCTGCTCGCGCTCTCCGAGTCTGCCCCAGTTCTGGAAGTAGCCGCCCGGTTCGTTGAACCGCCGCATCATGGTCCCGGCTCCGGTGAGCGCCACCTGACGGTAATAATCATCCCCGGTCAGCCGGTAGCCCTTGACAAATGAGGGATAAAAAAGGATGCCGACATCGATGTTGTCCACATCGGTTTTGTTGTGCTCCAGCAGCCTGGTGTAACGGCCGGCTTGAGCGAGCCAGGCGCTGTCGCCGGTGGTCTCGAACATCATCCAGAGCATGCCTGCGAAATAACCGCCGGTCCAGCCCCCGGCGTTGGTGTTCCAGAGACCGTTTTCGGTGGCCTCCGGGAAGCGCTCACCCACGGTTTCAATGGTGCTCCGCAGGCTCCGGCCGATAAAATCCAGTACGGAAGTTCGATATTCACGGGCGGTTACTGTCTTGAAAGGAGCGGTTCCGGAGGACTTTTGCGGGGGTGAACAACCGGTGAAAAACAGCGCTGCCGATACTGCCAGCAGGCTCAGCCGGATAAACTCAGGCCGGAACGGCCCGGCACGCCTGCTCTTGAGGATAAGGCTTGAAGAAGAGTTTCGCATATCGATTGTCTCCTGAAAGCCTGCCGACATGGATTGTTCACAAAAAAGAACGCCTAAGGTTTACTGTAGGAGCTTAAGGTGCGTGTGCGTCATATCTTTTCAAGAGGTTTGGAACTCAGGGCAGACCCACGAGTCTGCGCCTCGATGGTTTGTGGGACTTTGCAAACATTCCGAGCTGAATACTAAATATACACTATTTGTCTAAAATTAAAAGCCCTTGGCGCAACGGGTCAATCTGCCGAACGAATTGGGCGCAAAATTTTTATCGGCTGCGGTATTAATACCCCATGGCCGTGGCTTTTTAAGTGATTACACGATCCAATTATCCACTACGAAAATAATCGAGCAAGGGAGTGTCCAGGGTTTCATTAATAACTCTGTGCAGGGGGTCTGGATGGTGTGCGCGTGCGGTTGGATGCAGTCTTGGGTGCGTCTGCCGGAAAAGGATTTTCTTGGTTTGCGGACTGGGCCGCGAAGAACATGAATACTGTCCGGGGAAAAGCCTCTTGACTTATCGGGCGGTTTCGCGTATTTAAAATTTCAGTATTCATGCAAACTTTAACTTTTACCCCGGTCTCCCGTAAGCTTTTCCAACGCGGCGACGGGGATGTAAAAATTTTTACCGGGAGGATTCAATGTCATTGCTCAATCGAATAATTACAACTGCACTGTTTGCCTGCCTGGTGTTCCAGGTTTCGGCCGCGGCGGCCGAGGAGGGAGAACTTAAAACTTTCAGCCGGGTGATCGATGAAGCCGAAGCGGAGTACGTGATAGAGGTGGGTGGAACCCTGGACCCGGAAAATGTGAGGATAGAGATCGAGAATCTCGGCGATACCCCGATAAAAGATCCTCGCATTACGGTGAACGGCGACTACGACTGGTACGATATCAACTCGATGGTCGGGGAGATTACCGCCGATTGCACCACGGACGAGGAGAAAGCCCTGGCGATCTGGCAGTGGGTCCACTGGAAGCGATTCCAGCGTTCTCCCCAGGACAAGAGCTCACTTCACCCGGTCAGGGCGATGAACGGCTACGGCTATGGTATCTGCGGGCATACCGCGGCCTGGCTCAAGGCGCTTTGGAAAGCAGCCGGCTTGCAGGCGCGGGTCCAGGAGATCTGGGGGCATACCGTCTCAGAGGTCTATTACAACGGGGGCTGGCACATGCTGGACGGCAACGTGAAAGTTTTTTACACTTCCCGGGACAACCGCACCATCGCCGGCCTGGCCGAGCTGGAAAAGGATGCCTGGCTGATCGAGCGCACCATCCATCCGCGCGACCCCTGGGTCCGCCGGAGCGACCCGCCGAGCCGCAATAAAGAATTCGTCCGCTACATTGTCACCGCCAGGGACAATTACGAGGAAGAAGGTTACGACAGCGAAATAGAGAAAAGCTACGACATGTCTTACACCCTGAAACCCGGGGAAAAACTCATCCGCTGGTGGCAGCCGGTGCTCGGGAAGTTCGAGGCGCGCGACAAACGCCCGCTGGTGCCGCAGCGTTACGCCAACGGACGGCTGGTCTGGGAACCGGACCTGGAGAAAGTGGATGTTCTAGACTATCTGAACGTAATCGAGAATGTCACCACTCGCCACCGCAACGGCCAGGACCCGGCGATCAACATAGAGGAGCTGCACGATAAGAACTACACCCGCCCGGCACGTTTCGCCATACCTGTCCAGAGCGCCTATCCGGTTATCGGCGGACGTTTCTGGTGCAAGCTGGTCAAGGATCCCGGCGGAGCCTCGGCCAGCGTATTTTTCGGCGAGCCGAGCTGGGGCCAGGGAAACCTTTACACCTTCCGCTGGGGTTCCGGAGCCCAGGATATCGAGGTGGACCTCGACCACAATATTCTAGAGAACGCTCCGGTCTATAACTACCAGGTTGGAATCACCCTCAAGGGAAATGCCGAAGCCAGGCCCCCGGCCCAGGCCGGAGTGGAGTGGTTCAAGTCGGTCAGCGACCTGCAGGTCTCTCCCCACAGCCTGCCCGCACTGGCGCGCGGCCGGAATGTAATCCGCTACCGGGACAGCTCTCCGGATAGCAGAGAGGTGCGGATCACCCATACCTGGCGGGAGAACAGCGGCAGCCACGCTCCGGAGCAGGTTACCCGGGCGGTCTCGCCTGCGAACTCGGCCACCGTGAAAAGGCTCTCTCCGATCCTGAAGTGGTACCCCGCCGCCGACCCGGACGACGGCGACAGTGTTGTCGATTACCAGGTGATGGTCAGCCTGCGCCCGGACTGCCGCTGGCCGGTGTCCATGACCCTCTATCAGAACGTAGGCTCCGCCGAGTGTGAGTGGAAAGTGCCGGAGAGCTTTTTAAACCCGGGCACCACCTACTACTGGAGGGTCCGGGCCAGGGACGGAAGCGGTGAGGTGGGGGACTGGGGCGAGATTTTTTCTTTCAAGACATCGGCCAGGGCTAAATAAACATAGAGCCCGGGCACCTGGCTGAAATGAACGAGATACAAGCCCAAAGTTTAGAGTATGGATAGGGCCTACCGTGTCCATGAGGCTCCATTCGCTCGGACTGTCGTATCCGCCGGAGAAGCGGCGGGTGAACCCGCACCTGTCTATGGAAAGGAGGGTTATCAAAGATGAAAAGGGGTATCTTAGCTGTTGCGGCCGTGTTTGTCACCTGGTCGGTTTTGGATTACGTCATCCACATGGTGCTTCTTAGCACCTCCTACGAGGCAACCGCCCATCTCTGGCGCTCCCCGGAAGATATGAAAATAGGATTGATGTATTTTAATGTCCTGATTGTAGCGATTATTTTTGTATACATTTATGCAAAGTTCTTCGCCAGAAAAGGAACTTGCACGGGCGTGAGCTACGGTCTCTTATGGGGTATCAGCTGGGGCATCTCCATGGGCTACGGCTCCTATTCGGTAATGCCGATCCCGTACCATATGGCCCTTACCTGGTTTCTGGGCACCGTGGTCGAGATGACCCTGGGAGGTCTGCTGCTGGGGTTGATCATCAAGGAAAAAATTCCGGAACCCACCCCGGCTCAGTAAAAAGTTCTCAATCCGCGGGACGCACCCCCAGCCCCGGTTCTTCCGGCAGGATGAGCCTGCATTCGTCGAACTGCATGCCCCTGAACGGGTCACGCTCCAGCAGGGTGTTGCCGGCCAGGTCGGTATAATCCACCAACGAACTGATGGGGTTGCTGGAGAGCGGCGACCAGGGGCAGGGGACTCGGGCCAGTGACCGGAAACACGAGGATACGTTTTTTTTTGGGACCTGACCTGATGGGACAATTAAAGAAGAAAGCAAGCATAATGCTCGAGCACTGGCTGGACGTGCAGGACTATCTGGCCCCGCCCCATAAATAGAATTGACCTGCCCCCAGAAAACGAGTCCAGATATTCTGAGAGAGAGCCGTTGAATCTATGGCTTATGATTCAAATATGAAGGGCTCGCGAAAGCCGCTGGATAGTGGATAAATTTAAGTGTTTCTGAAGAATAAGGGGAAAGACCAAATGCGAGTAGACCGTCGTGATTTTTTAAAAATGGCCGTTTTAAATGCATGTTTTACTGCGTTAAAATGCAACTCGGCTTCAAATTCCACTTCTGCCGGCAGACCCAATATTGTCCTCTGCATGGCCGATGACCAGGGCTGGGGAGATATGGCGTACAACGGTCATCCGGTGCTTAAGACTCCGAATTTCGATGCTATGTCGGCCTCAGCACTGCGTTTCGACCGTTTCTATGCCGCCGCGCCGGTCTGTTCCCCGACCCGGGGGAGTGTAATGACCGGTCGTCATCCTAACCGTTTTGGATGTTTCAAGTGGGGACATACGCTACGCCCTCAGGAGATCACTATCGCCGAAGCCCTTAAAACTGCAGGATACGTCACAGGCCACTTCGGGAAGTGGCATCTTGGCTCGGTACGTAAGAGAAGCCCTGTCAATCCCGGCAACAGCGGCTTCGATGAATGGTTTTCATCGCCGAATTTCTTTGACAATGATCCCATTCTCAGCCGTGAGGGAATTGCAGTTCAGACCCGGGGCGAAAGCTCCATGGTTACCGTAGAGGGGGCAATCGATTTTATCCGCAAGCACGCTAAAACGCAGCAACCATTCCTCGCCATAGTCTGGTTTGGCTCTCCCCACGGCCCACACCAGGCTATCGAGCAAGATCGTGCGCTCTACAGCGAACAACAGGAAGACCTGCAACATTTCTACGGAGAGATCACAGGCATGGACCGCGCTTTCGGTATGCTTCGTGACGAACTGCGGGCTCTTGGCCTCCAAGAGAACACCATATTATGGTATTGCAGCGACAACGGCGGCCTGCCCGGGAAAAGTGTTACCGGAGGTCGTGGCCACAAGGGTCAAATCTACGAAGGCGGCCTTC
>CAZSTM010000033.1:0-15852 GCA_964609635.1 uncultured Gemmatimonadales bacterium | reverse complement strand
CAAAGCCTAGGGAAAACAAAAACTTAAGTTATTTTTCATGAATAATCCGGGTTAGTTGTTTTTCTACAAAATTTCCGATCCATAACGAATTATGGAAAATCCGCTTGCGGATTTTTTCCGAGGAATCTCAAACCTACCGTCTTCCTGCTGAAAGCACTAATCCCCAAGCCTACAGATCCAACCGGAAATCCGTCACCGGCCGCTACCGAATGCCGTAAATCCATACTTTACAGGCTTTTGTCACCTCTCAGGAACATGTAATTTTACAGCCTGCAAGTCCCGGCAGGTCTGCCTCGCTTTTAAAAACCACCTGAAGTTCGAAGCTTAACCGACTTAATCTATTGAGATTAGCTCTTGGACTTAAATAAAAATTTTAAAAAAAAATTGGTTTTTTACTTGACAATGTTTTTTTCTTCCTTATATTGTAAAAGGTGTCAAATTGTGGTAAGTTGTGTCAATTCTTTCCAGGCCCCTGAAAAACGTATCCAGCGTACCATAAGCGCAGGCGGCAGTTAAATGAAACACTGGGGTAGAGTAAAAAACAATCTGGACTCTAAAGGCAGAATCAGCTTACCGGCCCGCTTCCGCCGTGATGATGTACCCTACTACGTACTTAACCAGGGATTTGACGGTTGCCTGTTTCTGTTCACCCCTGATCAGTACGAAAAAACCCTCGAGAAAATCCAGGAACGTCCTCGCAACAAAAAAACAGTTCGTCATTATATGCGCAAATGGACCATGTACGCAACCGATGTCCGTCTCGACCAGCAGGGCCGCCTGCTGATACCCGCTGAGCTGTTGAAGATCGGCAAGCTGAAAAAGGAAGTGATCTTTCAGGGTACCAATGACCGCATAGAACTCTGGGACCCGGAAGCCCAGCAGAAATACACCAGTGAAATTGAGGAAAAATATTCTGTGACTTTCGAGGATATCGCGGAGATTCTCGATTAAGTCTGCCGCCTAAAGTTTTACCGGACTTATGATTCCGTCTTTAGAAATTCTTTTATCGACGACAGTGGGGCTGTAAAAAAATATTTTCACAGGCCTCACAGTGGAAAGACCTTTGCGGCCGGTTTGCCCTGACGGCGGCAGGCGATTCGGTACTTTTAGTTCGACATGGCTATGTGCAGCAGCTCCTCCTTTCACAGGCCGGTATTGCTGGAGGAAGTCATTTCACTCCTCAAGCCGCAGCCGCCGGGCAGATACCTGGACGGGACCGTGGGTGGTGGCGGACATGCCCGGGCTATCCTGGAAACCTCCTCACCGGAGGGCCGTCTCTGGGGACTGGATCGCGACATGGAAGCGATTGAAGAGGCGTCCACAGTACTCGAGCAGTTTGGAGAACGAGTGAAACTGATCCACGGCGACTTCCGTCACGCCCGGGAGCTTTTGCCCGGGCTGTCGTTCGATGGAATTCTGCTCGATCTCGGTCTCAGTTCGCACCAGCTCGATACAGTTGCCAGAGGTTTTTCCTGCGACCGCAGCGGCCCTCTGGATATGAGGATGGATGCCGGTCAGGGATCGACCGCGGCGCAGATACTGGCCGAATCGGGCGAAGAGGAAATCTGCCGCTTTTTTCGGGAGTACGGCGAGGAGCCCCTGAGCCGTAAGATTGCCCGTGAGATAGTGAAAACCAGGGAGCTGAATCCGATCCGCACCACAGGAGAGCTTGCGGAAATAGTTCGGCGATCCGTGCCGCGCAAATTCGAGCGCAAAAGCCTGGCGCGCGTTTTCCAGGCCCTGCGCATCCTGGTAAACGATGAATTGGAGGCTCTGGAGTCCTCCCTCGAACCTCTGTTTGAGATCCTGGCCCCCGAGGGCCGCCTGGCGGTGATATCCTATCACTCCCTGGAAGACCGTCCGGTCAAGAGGTATTTCAAGCGCCAGGCCGTCACCTGCACCTGTCCGCCGGACTTGCCGGTCTGTATCTGTAATCGAAGCCCCGAGGCACAGGTGCTTACCCGTAAACCTGTAAGGCCCACGCTCAAAGAAATCGAGTCGAACCCCCGCAGTCGTTCAGCCAGACTGCGTGTGCTGCAAAAAACGACTGTCGGTTAAGAGATAATGAAGCCTTGGTGAAGAATTATAAATAGGTCTAGGAAGTCTTTTTGAATAACTCCCAGAGTCAGCCTCAACAAGATACCGGATAATGAACCCTTATGTGAGCGCCTATAAAAAAGATTCGGCAGTCAGACAGAACCGGATTCGCCGTGATCGCTTCTCGGCGGCAGCAACCCTGGTGTTCCTCATCCTGGCTGTTTCTTTCTTTCTGGTCTACAAACGTACGCAGGTCCAGCATCTAATGTATGAGGTCCAGCAGATGCGTTCCACGCACAAGGGACTGGTAACCGAAAATTCGGTTTTACTGGCCCAAAAGCAGACTTATTTATCCAGAGAGCGAATTACCGCCTACGCGCGGGAGAGGCTGGGCCTGGACTTTCCCGCTCCGGAGAGCATTCGCTGGATTAGAGTTGAGGTAGCACCCGGTCAAAAATCCTCTGGTGCGGTTTCCTCCTGGTTAAACCAATAAAGATGAGGTTTCCTTGATTCCTAGCCGCTCTGTCAAACGCCTGGTTCTGCTCCTTACAGCATTGTTTGCGGGTTACGCAGCGATTCTCTGTCATCTGTTCGTGATCCAGGTGCTCGAGCACGAGACGCACCTGGCTGAAGCCGAGCGCCAGCATAAGCGGAGAATAAATCTTCCCTCCAAACGCGGACATATCCTCGACCGCCGGGGAAATCCTCTGGCCATCTCGGCCGAGGGTCTCGATGTTTACGCCGTCCCCGAACAGATAAAAAATAAAAAAAAGACAGCCGGCATACTGGCCGCTCACCTGGGCTTGCCGGAACCAAGGCTTCAGGAGAGGATATCCGGTTCCAGGTCGTTCGTGATGATCCGTCAAAAAGTAAATCCCATCAACACTGAAAAACTCCGTCAGCTGGACCTCCCCGGTATCGGGTTCATCCCCTCCACCAAACGCTACTACCCCCGACACGAACTGGCTGCCCAGCTTATCGGCTTTGTCGGCCTGGACGAGATCGGGCTCACCGGCGTGGAATTCAAGTACGACAAAGAACTCAGAGGAAAGCCGGGCTGGCTGGTCATTCAGCGGGATGCCAGGGGCAAGCCCCACAACCTGCTCGAGTATCCCCTTGCCAAACAGACCAACGGTTGCAGCCTGCGCCTGAGCATCGAAGCCGACTTCCAGGAAATAGTGGAACAGGCCCTCGCCCGGGCGGTGACCGACAGCCGGGCCAAAAACGGCTGTATCATTGCGGTAAATCCCCATAACGGTCAGATTCTGGCCCTGGCCAATTATCCATCGGTGGATCTTAATTCCCGCCAATCTTTCAGGAAAAACGACTTTCTCAATCTGGCTATCAACCTTCCCTACGAGCCGGGCTCCACTATCAAGGCCTTAACCGCCAGCGCTTTGCTGGCCGACGGCTGTGTCAAAATGGATGATACGGTCTTCTGCGAGCAGGGAGTCTACACTTTCCAGAAAAGAACTATCAGGGATGTCCGTGCTCACGGAGATTTGAGTGCCTTCGAGGTTATTGTCTACTCCAGCAATATCGGCATGGCCAAACTGATCCGCAAGATCCCGGATAATAAGCTCTACCGCAGGCTGCGCTCTTTCGGCCTGGGCAGCTACACCGGCGAGTGTTTCAGCGGGGAAGACAAGGGCATCCTGCCGCTGCCCCGCGACTGGGACTCTTGGACAAAGACCAGCCTGGGAATCGGTTACGGACTGCTGGTAACACCCCTGCAGATGGCAATGGCTTACGCCGCCCTGGCCAACGGAGGCACACTATACGAACCCGCGCTTCTCGAGGAAATATTCGATGAACAGGGAAAATGTCGCTACCGGTTCAAGCCCCGGCCTGTCAGAACAGTGCTGCCGGAAGAGGTTACCCGTCAGATCACCCGGAGCATGGTTGCCGCAGTCGAATCCGGCACCGGGCGGGCGGCGGCGGTTCCCGGGTACAAAGTGGCCGGTAAGACCGGCACAAGCATGAAAGCCAATCCCGTCACGGGTTATGACGGTTCCGAGTACATAAGCTCTTTCGGCGGGTTCTTTCCTGCCGATGATCCTCAACTGGTAATCTTTGTGACCATCAATTCTCCGACTTACAGCCAGCGCTGGGGTGGAAGCTGTGCCGCCCCGGCTTTCAGCGAGATAATCCGGAACACCCTGGTGTCGCAAAGCACGGTAATCGACCGTAACCGCCTTAATCTCGGCAGTTCGAAAATCCGGCTGGCCGCCGGCGAATCCCATAATCCTCAATCCCCCACACCCGTGACCGGAACCACTATCTCTCCCGAGAGGTCCTCGGTCGAAAAGAAAACGACTCGCCACCGCAGGGTGGTCATGCCGGAACTCAAAGGCCTTAGCATGCGCCAGGCAGTAGAAACTCTTACAGGCCTCGGGCTGAAAGTGTCGATATCCGGCGGCATCCGTGTCCTGAAGCAGAAACCGGAACCAGGGACTCTTCTGTCTCGCGGCACCACCTGTGTCCTGCAAGGCTCGCACATCCTGCGGCGGGATAATTCATTGGCCCTGGTTGGAGATAAACAATCCCACTCATCGCAAGCCACCATAGCAAAGGGGGATCGGTGAAACGCGAATCCATCACCATCGTGCTGGTCTCAAAATCCAGAGAACCATTGACTATGGAGTTCTCTATCAAGGAAATAATCCTTATCGCCACATTCCTGATCCTTCTTCTCGGCGCCAGCGTCTATTCCCTGATCAATTTCAAGAACCTTAAATCTCAGCATAACCGACTGACAAGCACCGTTCAGAGTTTGAAAGCCGAGCTGGCCGAACGAGAAGACCGGATCAACAAACTTCTCTTAGAAAAATCCGAGGCGCAAAAGAAATTGACCCTGATAAGCCGTCGGGATACCACTGAGATCTCTCCCGGTACCACTACCGGAGAGATAAAGATCGGAAACCTGGAAGTGGCAGGCCTCGAACGGGAACTGTCGTTAAACTTCAACCTTGTCAATTCCACCCCGGACAACAGGCTGCTTACCGGTTATCTGATGATAATAGTCGAACACAACAGCGGAGTATACGATAAATTCGGCACTTTTCCCGAATTCGCCATGACCTCGGGCCGGCCGATCAACTATCTCGAGGGGGACACTTACTCTATACGAAAGTTCAAGACGGTAAACGTCCAGATTCCCCTGTCGGAAGAGCCGGATAATTATAACTCCTTGAAATTTCTGGTATTCAGCGAAGATGGAGAAATTCTCCTGTACGACAACCGCGTTCTTGAATGGTAGCCGGATGATCCTATCCACCGGGAACATCCTTGAAGCCCTGGAAGGGCCCGAGCTTATAGGCCCGGGCCATGAGCTCGCCTACCGGCGGGTCTGCACCGACACCCGGGCAGACTGCAGCGACGGTCTTTTTGTCGCTCTGGTCGGGGAATGTTTTGACGGCAACCGGTTTTTAGCAGAAGCCAGGGCCGCCGGAGCACTCGGGGCGGTAATCGGAAAAAGCGCACCAGAAAACCACCTGCCGGAGCAACTGCAGTGCTTCCGGGTGTCCGATACCCTCGAGGCGCTCCAGAGCCTCGGCACTTTTAACCGCAGCCGCTGCAGCAGCTGCCGCGCGGTGGCGATTACCGGCTCCAACGGCAAGAGTACCGCCAAGCAACTAACTGCCTCGGTATGTTCGCAAGAATTTACAACTCTGGCAACCTTCGGCAACCTGAACAACCATATCGGTGTCCCGCTGACCTTGCTCGAACTGGAGACCGAAACCCAGGTGCTGGTAGCTGAGATCGGGGCGAATCACCCCGGGGAAATACGCCGTCTGGCCGATCTGGTCAAGCCGGAGATTTCGCTGATAACCAACATCGCCCACACCCACCTGGAAGGTTTCGGTAGTCTTGAAGGGGTGTTGAAAGCCAAACTGGAGTTGTTCGAACAGACCGCCCGGCAGGGGACCTGCATTTATAACGGCGACGATCCGCTGCTCAGGCAGGCCGCGGCGAAGTTTTCGCAGAACACGGTCGCTTTCGGCCTGGAGAAGGGCAATCAGGTTACCGCCGGCGAGATTATCATGACCGGATCGGTAAGGCCTAGTTTCACTCTGGAGCCTCACGGCCCGCGCATACAACTGCCCCTGTACGGCCGTCACAACATCTATAACGCCCTGGCGGCTGCTGCAGTCGGCCGGGTGCTGGAAATAGGCGATGATGCTGTAAAAGCCGGACTGGAAACCGCCTCGGGCCTCAAGATGCGCATGGAACTGAAGAAAATCGGCAACCTGTCGGTCCTCGACGACAGTTACAACGCCAATCCCGCCTCCATGGAAACGGCCCTGAAGACCATATTCGAGATCGAGCACCAGGGTCCCAGGGTGGCGGTGATCGGTGAAATGCTCGAATTAGGCCCGGACTCCGAGAGGTTGCACCGTGAGCTGGCCTGCCGGCTCGCCGAACTGCCTTTCGACCGGGTGTACTTAGTCGGCAGCCGGGCGGAGGCCATGGAAGAATCTTATCTTTCTGCAGGCGGGACCGGAAATAAAATTTCTTCTGCGGCGAATTCAGCAGCCTGCTGGGACCTGTTGAAAAACGAACTCAAAGGCGATGAACTACTGCTGGTCAAGGCCAGTCGCGGAATCGGTCTTGAATTTGTGGTCCGGCAGCTCGAAAAAGAAAGTGGAAGCTCATGATAAAATTTAACCTGGAACTCGGTGCCGGACCAAGAGGCAAGCCCCTGGTGCCGCCTCCGGCAAAAGCCTCCGTGCTGGGCGCCGGCAGAAGCGGGCTGGCCGCCAGCAGGCTCCTGCTCGACAACGGCTACACTGTGTACCTCTCCGATGTCCGCCAGGATCCAAAGCTCGAAAAACAATGCAGGTGGCTCTCCGAACCACGGTTCAGCTTTACCCTGGGCGAACACGACAGGCAGAAACTGGGTGAAAGCGATTTCATTATCCTGTCCCCGGGTATCGATGAGCAGATACCCCTGTTGAGCGAGCCGGGAATCGCCCGAATTCCGGTTTTCGGCGAGGTTGAGCTGGCTTACTGGTTCTGCCGCTGGCCGATTATCGCCCTCACCGGCACCAACGGTAAAACCACCACGGTGACTCTGATCGACCGCATCCTGACCACCGCCGGTTTTGACAGCCAGGCCGGGGGCAACATCGGCAGAGCGCTCTGCTCCACCCTGGGCGGAGCTCACCAGGAGACCGTACTGGTTGCCGAGATCAGCAGCTTCCAACTGCATACCATCAAAAGCTTTCATCCCCGGCTGGCCCTGCTGCTCAACCTGACTCCAGACCACCTCGAACGCTACCGCGGCCTGGAGGAATATTACCACAGCAAGATGCGCCTTTTCTCCCTGATGGACCAAACCGACCTGGCCATTTTCAACGCGGATGATCCGGAACTGCGCGCACGGGCCCAGGGTCTGAAAACCACTCAAGTCGCCTATTTCGGATTCGACCGGGGCCCCAGGCATCTTTCCTTTGTAAAAGAGGGCAAAGTCTGCGCCCGGCCCGGCGGCGGCCGAGAGCGCGAGGTAATCGAGGTGGAGCGAATTCTCATTCCGGGACGACACAACCTGGAAAATGTCCTGGCCGCCACCGCGGCCGCCGCGGCGGCGGGTGCCCAACCTGAGGCTATCGGCGAAGCAATAGGCTCTTTCGTCGGCCTGCCCCACCGACTGGAAAAAGTGGCTGTAATCGATGGAATAACCTACATCAACGACTCCAAGTCCACCACGGTCGGTTCGGTGGACAAAGCCTTAACCAGTTTCCCCGGACCGATCGTGCTGATCATGGGCGGCCGCCACAAAGGCTTCCCTTTCAGCCCGCTGGCCGATCTGGTGCGTACCCGGGTGCGGCACCTGATCGTGCTCGGGGAAGCCGCGGACATTATCATCGCCGACCTGGGAAAAGTCACCGAGACCAGTCGGGCCGAAAGCTTCGAAGATGCGGTTGAAACAGCCCGCAGTACCGCCCGTTCGGGAGATGTGGTCCTGCTCTCCCCGGGTGCGGCCAGTTTTGACATGTTCGACAACTACGAGGAGCGCGGAATACGTTTCAAGGAAATCGTGCTCAAGGAGTTCACCTCCAAGTGAAAGCCGGTGCAAAACACCCTGCCCGCTATGGGAACCGATTGGTGCTGGTAGCCCTGGTTCTGGCCCTGACCGGAATGATGATGATCCTTAGCGCTACCAGTTTCAGCGCTCGAGTGCAGAATCTTTCGAGTTACCTCTACCTCGAGCGGCAGGCCGCCCGAGTACTTATCGGTCTGGCGGTGCTGGCCCTGGCCTCTCGTGTGGACTACCACCGCTTAAGGCTGATAGGTTTCCTGTCCCTGGTAGCAACGGCGGCGCTGCTGGTAATCTGCCTGCTTCCGGGAACCAAATCCATCGCTCCGGTCATCGGCGGGGCGCGCCGCTGGATCCTGCTCGGTCCTCTGAGCATGCAGCCCTCGGAGCTGGCAAAGTTCTTCCTTATCTGCTGGGCGGCGGGCTACCTGGTGCAGAACAGAGAGGTCATCCGCCGATTCAGGCGGGGATTCCTGCCGTTTGTTATCATGGTCGGAGTCTTCTTTTCTCTGATTGTCGCCCAGCCGGACCTGAGCATGGCCCTGATCATCCTTATGCTGGTTCTGCTTATCGGTTATGTGGGCGGTGTGCGCCCGATGCACCTGATCCTGCTCGGAATCTGTCTGGTCCCTCTGGTGACCTACACCTGTGTGGTCAAAGTGGGCTACCGCAGCGAACGGGTAATCAGCTTTCTTGACGGCGATACCGACAAGTCGGGCTCCGGGTACCAGGCTCACCAGAGCAAACTCGCTCTCGGTTCCGGGGGAATCTCCGGAGTGGGACTGGGCAGCAGCAAGCAGAAATATTTTTTCCTCCCGGCGGCGCATACGGATTTCATCCTGGCTATTATCGGCGAAGAGCTGGGTTTTCTAGGATGTACCGCGGTCCTCCTGGCTTTCGGATATTTCGGCTGGCTGGGCCTGAAGATCGCCCGGAATGCAGGTGATTACTATGGATTTCTACTGGCTTCCGGGCTGACCATGATGATTGTTTTTGCGGCCATGTTGAACATGTCGGTGGTTGCCGGACTCATTCCCACCACCGGCCTGCCACTGCCGTTCTTGAGCTACGGCGGCACCAATCTGATAATATCATTCTGGGCGGTGGGCATTCTGCACAATATCAGCCGCGCTTCCAAAAGAGTTTCGCATGAGTGAATTCGACATGTACCGCAAAATCAAGAAAATCCACCTGGTCGGCATCGGCGGCAGCGGGATGTGCGGCATTGCCGAGATTCTGCTGGATGCCGGCTACCAGATAACCGGCTCCGATCTGGCGGCTACGGCCACCACGGACCGGCTGAAAGAACTCGGGGTCCGGCTGCGGATCGGACACGGCCCTGAGGAGGTGGAGGGAGCGGATGTGGTGGTGATTTCCTCGGCGGTCCAGGAGGACAACCCGGAAGTGACGGCGGCCCGCGAAAAGCATATCCCGGTTATCCGAAGGGCTGAGATGCTGGCCGAGCTGATGCGGATGAAATACGGGATCGCGGTGGCCGGCACCCACGGTAAAACCACCACCACTTCGATGATCGGCCTGGTGCTGGAACATGCGGGGTGTGACCCCACGGTGATAGTCGGCGGCAGGCTGAGAGTCCTCGGGCGGCATGCCAAGTCCGGACGCAGCCCTCTGATAGTGGTCGAGGCCGATGAGTTCGACCGCAGTTTCCTGCGGCTCACCCCCTCGATTGCGGTGATTACCAACATTGAAAGCGAACACCTCGATTGTTACGAAAATCTCGAACAGATCAAGGATGCTTTTGTCGAGTTCGCCAACAAGGTGCCTTTCTATGGAACGGTGATAGCCTGCCTGGATGAAAGCGCCGTGGTTTCTATCATCCCGCGCATCGAGCGCGGACTGTTCACTTACGGCCGGAGCGCCCAGGCCGACCTGCAGTTGTTGCAGGCAAGCCACGATTCCGGCAGCACCCGCTCCCTGCTTTCACTGCGCGGCGAGCCGCTGGGAGAAATGCTTCTCCAGGTCCCCGGCGAACACAATGTCAAAAACGCCATGGCCGCGGTTGCCGTGGGTCTCGAGCTGCGTCTCGATTTCGGGCAAATCGCCGAAGGGCTCTGTCGGTTCAGTGGCGTACATCGCCGCACGGAGATCAAGGGCGAGGTCGCCGGCAGGATGATAGTGGACGACTACGCCCATCACCCGACAGAAATTATCGCCACCCTGGACGGGTTGAAAAAGGGATGGAACCGGAGGATTGTAGCAGTCTTTCAGCCGCATCTCTACTCACGGACAAGAGATTTTTACCAGGATTTCGGGCGCTCGTTCATGCAATCCGACATCCTGGTGGTCACCGGAATCTACGGCGCCCGCGAAAAGCCTATCCGTGGAGTGAGCGGTGAGCTGGTGGCCGAGGCGGCTCGCAAATACGGCCATCGCCAAGTAATTTTCCACACCGACCTGGAAACCCTGGCCGAATTACTGGTGGAACTTACCGAGCCCGGCGACCTGGTAGTCACTTTCGGCGCGGGAAGCATCTACCAGGTAGCCGAGAAGTTACTCGAATTACTGAAAGAGACCGAAAGTTGAGCCGCGCGCCTGAAAAACTCCTCCACGCCCTGGCCCGGGAGCCGGGGCTGGAGATAAAAAAAAACATGCCCCTTTCCTCCCTTACCACGATAAGAACGGGAGGAACGACGCGCCTTTACGTGGTTGTCGAAACTTTAAAAGCGCTGAAAAAGCTTATGCCGAATCTCGAAGAGCCCTGGTTCGTGCTGGGATCGGGGAGCAACCTGCTGGTCTGCGACCGTGAGTTTCCGGGGACCATAATACATCTGGGCCGAGGATTCAGCCGTTTGCGGCTTGTCGGCGACCGTCTTGTCTGTGGGGCTGCCGCCCCCCTGTCGCGACTGGTAACCAGGGCGATAGAAGCAGGATTCAGCGGTTTCGAGGAAATGAGCGGCATTCCCGGCACAGCAGGCGGAGCGGCGGCGATGAACGCCGGCACCAATCTGAAAGAGATCGGCGACCTGGTGCAAACTCTCTGGATGGTGGACACCGGGGGCAACAGACGGGGATTCGGCAAAAAGGACCTGAGGCGCAACTATCGCAGGACTCTGGCGCCCGTGGCCGGAGTGATAACCGCCATGACTTTTACAGGTAGGCCCGAAGGGGATCCCAAAGCCCGGCGCCGGCGGGCCAGGCTCCTGATAGATCAGCGCAAAACCAAGCATCCCTGGCGGGAACGGACTTTCGGCTCGACTTTCAAGAATCCTCCCGGCCGGATTGCGGGCAGGCTGATCGACCGGGCCGGATTGAAGGGCGCATGCATCGGCGGAGCCCGGGTAAGCCCGGTGCACTCGAATTTTATCGAAAACACCGGTGGTGCTCTCAGCCTGGAGGTGCTGGAATTGATCAAACACGTTCGTCAGACCGTGCACCGGCGCTTCGGGGTGAGCCTGGAACCGGAGGTTCGCCTGCTGGGTTTTAGCGAAGAGGAATTAGGGGAACTGGCCCCATACGCTCTTACCCGGCTCGAGCCGCGAGATTAAAAAGGTCACCACAAAACCGAAGAAATTCCTGAGGCAGAACATGTTCACCCGCTTACCGCCAAAAACAAATAAACGAAACGGCAACACGCGCTCCGGCAGACGGAGGCGGGGCCGGAGCAACCTCAGAGCACTGATTCTGTTGTTGCTGATCACCATTTTTTCGTGCTACCTGGCTTTTAAGCTTCAGTTTTATAAGTATTTCACTATCAAACAGGTAAAGCTGGAACAGACCGCTTATATATCCTCAGCTTACCTCGACTCGTTGTGCGCTGAATTGCTCCTGGGAGCCAACATGATGTCCAGCCTGTCTTTTCAGCGAAAAACCATCGAGAGTGAACCGCTGATAAAAAGTGTTCGTTTCCTGAGACGTTTTCCGGACCGCCTGACCGTGCAGATTCAGGAAAGAGAGCCGGTGGCCCTGTTCAACGTGGGCGAGCTGCTTCCGATCGACAGCGAGGGTTTTGTCCTGCCCCTCGACCTTTCGGCTCATCGACTGAACCTGCCCATTCTGACACCGCGCTCGGTGGCTTTATCCCTCGGCACCGAACCCGGCGCTCAGCCCAGTCTGAACCGTGATGGCAGGCTGCTCCTGGAGGCGCTGCTGAGTTTCAAACAGAACACTCCGGAACTTTTGCCGTTAATCAGCGAGCTGACTCTCAACGAGCTCGGCAAGGTAACTCTGGTCACTGTGAAAGAGGGAATGCGGGTGGTACTGGGCAAGTGGGTCAATCCTGAAAAGCTGCGCTACGTTAAATGGATGCTCGAACAAGTATCCCAAACCCAGGAGAAACCGGTCCTGGTGGATTTGAGTTTCGAGGGCCAGATAATCCTGAAAAAAGACCTTGAAAATTAATTCCCCCCGGCCGCGCGGGTCAGCTAAAGCGGCCGAATCGTTGCCCATAATTGATATAGGGGAATATCGACAACTATCTAAGGAACAGGGAGGTTCAAATGCAACGCGGGTCTGCGGCCGGTATCCCCGCGGTGCCTGACAAACCCGTACCAATTACCGGTCAACCGGAGGAGGATCGATGACCAAAGAGGATGTAATTGTCGGCCTGGATATCGGGACTACCAAAATCTGCGCCATAATCGGCGAACGAACCGAGGAGGACCTGCTTAAAGTGGTCGGAGTCGGTACGAGTAAAAGCGAGGGATTAAGGCGCGGAGTGGTGGTTAATATCGAAAAAACCGTCCAGTCCATCACCAAAGCGATCGAGGAAGCCGAGTTGATGGCCGGCGTGGAGGTAAAAGGCGTCTACGCCGGGATCGCCGGAGACCACATCCGATCTATCAACAGCAGGGGTATTATCGCGGTCTCGCGGGAGCACAGCGACATTAACAAGGATGACGTACGCCGGGTGATCGAGGCGGCCCAGGCCGCGCATATCCCGATCGAGCGCGAGGTGATCCACGTCATTCCCCAGGAGTTTATCATCGACGAGCAGCGCGGCATCCGCGATCCGGTGGGCATGAGCGGTATCCGGCTGGAGGCCGAGGTACACATCGTAACCGGAGCGGTGACCAGCGCGCAAAACATTGTCAAGAGCATCCACCGGGCCGGTTTCGAGGTTTTCGACCTGGTTCTCGAACCGCTGGCCGCCAGCTATGCGGTTCTCAGCGATGATGAAAAAGACCTGGGAGTCGCTCTGGTCGACATCGGCGGCGGTACCACGGACATCGCTCTTTTTTCCAGGGGCAGCATCCGTCACACCAGTGTCCTGGGGCTTGCCGGCGACAACCTGACCAATGATATCGCCATCGGCCTGCGCACCCCGGCCCATCGGGCGCGAGAGATAAAGGAGAAATACGGCTGCGCCATGGCTTCGATGGTCGATACGGATGAGATGATCACCGTGCCCAGCGCTTCGACCCATACCGAACGCCAGGTATCGCGGCAGCTACTGGCCTCTATCATCCAGCCGCGTATCGAGGAGATCCTGGGTCTGGCTTTCCGCGAAGTTCAGGATTTCAGCGACCTGATGGCTGCAGGCGTGGTGCTGACCGGAGGCACCGGCGGCCTGAAAGGGATTGTCGATCTCTGCGAGGATATCACCAAGCTGCCGGTGCGCGTCGGCAAACCGACCGGAATCACCGGTCTGGTAAACATGGTGGACGACCCGAAGTTCGCTACCGGAGTCGGTCTGTCCCTGTACGGCAGTCAGCAGAGTTCGGCGAAAGGCAAGTTCCACGGTGATGAGAGCTCGATGTTTAACAAGATCCTCGAACGCATGAAACAATGGTTGAACGATTTATGGTAGAATCGAACGCTAAAAATACTTTTAAGCACCCTATTTTGAAGAACTATCACCAAACTCGGGGGGAAGGCCATGGCTAATTTTGAATTCTCTGATATACAGGAACAAATGGCGCGAATATCTGTAATCGGTATCGGCGGCGCCGGCGGCAATGCAGTCAACCACATGATGGAATCCAACATGAAAGGTGTGGATTTCATCGCTTGCAATACGGATGTCCAGGCGCTTTCGATCAACCACGCTCCCTACAAGGTGCAGATCGGCAAGCAGAGCACCAAAGGCCTGGGCGCCGGCGCCCGTCCGGAGATCGGCCGCCAGGCTATCGAGGAAGACCGTGAGGATGTGGCCGAGGCGCTGGAAGGCAGCGACATGGTTTTCGTCACCGCCGGCATGGGCGGCGGAACCGGCACCGGCGCCGCTCCGGTGGTCGCTGAAATTTCCCGCAGCCAGGGAGCCCTGACCATCGGCGTGGTTACCCGTCCGTTCATTTTCGAGGGACGAAAGCGGATCAAGCAGGCCGAAACGGGTATTTTGGAGCTGCGTAAATTCGTGGACACCATTATTGTAGTTCCCAACCAGCGCCTGCTCGGGCTGGTGGGGAAAAATACCACGTTCCCGGAAGCCCTGAAAATAGCCGACAACATTCTGCTCTTTGCCTGCCAGGGTATCTCGGAGCTGATCACCATCCCCTCGCTGGTCAACCTGGATTTCGCCGATGTACAGACTATCATGTCCAACATGGGTGACGCCCTGATGGGCACCGGGTTCGCCTCAGGAGAATACCGGGCTTCAGAAGCGGCTCAGGAAGCCATCAGTTCTCCGCTGCTCGAGGATGTGCAGATCCAGGGGGCCCGAGGTGTGCTGGTCAACATTACCGGCGGGAGCGACCTGACCCTGCACGAGGTCAACGACGCCAACAACGTGATTTACGAGGCCGCGGGAGAGGAAGCCAACATTATTTTCGGGGCCTCGATCGATGAGAAAATGGACGGTCAGGTCCGGGTGACTGTTATCGCCACGGGTTTCGGAAACTCAAAAGAACAGGCCGAATCAAAGCAGAAGACCCTGGTTGCCTCAGGCGGCCAGGTAATCGATTTCGAGCCGGCGATGAACGATGGTTTCACCTCCGGACATCTGCCCAGGAACAGTATCAAGAACCTGGAGAATACACCCGGCGCCAACGTGCCCACGAGCACCAAACCCTATCCACTGACCATGGAGGAACTGGAAATTCCCACATTTATCCGTCGTCAAATAGATTGACACCCCTTGGCCTCAAGTGCTTACACCGGCTGGAAAGACCCGTCCCCGGGCCGGCGCTGGAGGTGGAACCTCTATTTTTATGTCGCCTGCCGGGAAAAATCCGGGCGCAGCAGGGTTTTATGGTGACAAAACAAAAATTGCGCATCCCCAGGCTCACCAAAACCGTGGCCGCTATCATGGCTGCCGACCAGGGGCTGATCCGGAAGGTCTCGGACCGGCTGGCCGTCGAATTAGGGCCGGTGGACCTGGCCAGCGAACCGTTCGCTTTCGATTTTACCGACTACTACGAGCGCGAAATCGGTCCCAATCTGGTTAAGCAGTTTTTCAGTTTCGAGCCCCTCCGTAGGCCGGAACATCTGGCCGGCTTGAAAAGGCGCTGCGCGGCATACGAAAGAACCCTGCGACACCCCGGCGGCGGACGCACGGTAAATATCGATCCCGGCTACTGGTCCGATGCCAAGCTCGTGCTGGCCTCTACTAAAAACTATTCTCACCGCATCGCCATCGGCAGGCGCGTGTTCGCCGAGATCACCCTGCGCTTCCACAAGGGCAGCCTAGGAGGTCTCGAATGGACCTACCCGGATTACCTGAGCCGGCCGGCACTCGATTTTTTTGAAAAGGTCCGAAAACTTTACTTGAAACAAATTACAAGTCCTTGATTTTAAATGTTAAAACTTGCGCTGGATAGCATAACACCTTATTTTTCAACAAGGTGCCTGAATGATATAGCAAATACCCGGCAAACCAC
>CAZSTM010000032.1:0-15876 GCA_964609635.1 uncultured Gemmatimonadales bacterium | reverse complement strand
GCTATTGGAAGTATGTGCAATTGCAGGATCTGGGGATTCAGGAGAAAAGCTCCCCGCCCTCCATCGATCAAGACGAGTCGGCTCAGTTAGGTTTTACGGAAAGTGATTGACGACTCGTGGTGAAAAACTCCGGCAAGGTGTCGATCAGGCTGCCGGCAGAATTCTACCAATTTAGGGCACGATGAAAGATACCGGATCGCCGAACACTTTTTGACTCATGCTCCCAGACACGAGTTGAAGCTGCATATATAGATTGATGAAGATAAACAGTTGGCAAATGAAGTTTGGGCCGATTTTCTTAATGAATGTAAAGGATAAATAGCAATATAAGCCTGTGGTTATTATTTCGAAATCACCAGTAAAACCAGACAGAAGGTCAATGAATACGTCAACCGGCACCTGGATACTAAGATTGAAGAAATCCAAGAGGTGTTTTTAAAAAATTACTCCAAGCCCGTTCCGGGGCGAATAATCAGTGGGCATCAAACCGAAGCCGCCGCAACCAAGACTGTGCATATCCTTTTCGAAGGCCGCTGCGGCGGTTTCTTTGAATTGGAAGTACCTTACCTTCCGCTGAAAAAGGATTTTTCTAATATCGATGATGTCATGATTAAATTCCACGATGAGGATTATTGCCGGCAAACAACTGGAAACGCCTGCAAACTGACTACCCGGGAATTTGCTTGGGAGAAACTTATCGACAGATTTTACCGGCAGTTGATTAGTGTGCTTTAAGGTTTTAATATCCATTGGTCTATTGGCACTTTTTTTGCTATAGACTTATGCTAAATGTACCGTATGAAAATCTCAACATCAGCAGGGTCTCTGGATGAAAAGCCTGAAATAAGGATATACTGCAATTTTAAACCGACTTTTTAAAAAAGGAAAATAATGTTTAACGATAAGTGCGTGCTGATTACCGGAGGTACCGGCTCTTTTGGGCAGAAGATGGTTAAAACCCTCTTGGAAAGATATGTTCCCAAAAAGCTGATAGTTTTATCGAGGGATGAATTGAAGCAGTCTAAAATGGCCCAGTTGTATCCTGATGAACAATATGACTGCATTCGTTTTTTTATCGGGGATGTGCGTGACGGGAAACGTCTGCTCGAAGCCTTTCGTGGTGTGGATTATGTTATCCATGCCGCTGCTCTTAAACAGGTCCCCACGGCAGAGTACAATCCTTTCGAAGCGATCAAGACCAACGTTCTGGGTGCACAAAATGTAATCCAGGCGGCGATTGAGCATAAGGTTAAAAAAGTTATCGCCCTCAGTACGGACAAGGCCGCTAGCCCGATAAACCTTTATGGCGCCACCAAGCTATGCTCGGATAAACTGTTTGTAGCAGCTAATTCAATGAGCGGAATGGATCCTACCATCTTTTCAGTGGTTCGCTATGGAAACGTCGTCGGTAGTCGCGGCTCGGTGATCCCTTTGTTTTTGCAATACCGTGATAAAAACTATATCCCGATAACCAATCCTGAAATGACAAGGTTTTCGATAACCCTGCAACAGGGTGTTGATTTTGTTATCAGAAGCCTGGAGATGACCCGCGGGGGAGAGATTTTTGTCCCGAAACTTCCCAGCTACAGGATTACCGATATGGCTAAGGCCATCGCACCAGAGTCCAAGATAAAGATTATAGGAACTCGGCCGGGCGAGAAACGGCATGAAACGATGATACCGGAAGACGAAGCCTGGCACACGCTCGAGTTTAAAGACTATTTCGTGATTCAACCCAATTTTAAATGGTGGGATCAGGAAGACTATTTGAAACACAGGGGCGGTAAACATTGCCCCGAGGTATTCAGTTATAACAGTGGGGATAATACTGAATGGTTGTCGATTGAGGATTTAAGAAAAATGATCGAAAAAGTTTCTGTGGAGAACCATTTTGAATGACTTCATTCCTTATGGCCGCCAATCCATCAATGAAGAAGACATACAGGCGGTGGTGGAAGTCTTGTGCTCCGACTGGCTTACCACTGGTCCCAAGGTGGAGGTTTTTGAAAGGGCTTTTGCAGATTATGTGGGTGCGAAATATGCTGTAGCCGTATCCAGTGGAACAGCGGCCCTGCATTCCGCTATGTTTGCGCTTGAAATTCTCCCCGGCGACGAACTGATAGTTCCTCCGATGACTTTTGTCGCTACCGTTAATGCGGGTCTTTATCAGCAGGGAAGGCCCGTTTTCTGCGATGTGCAAAAGGAAACTCTGCTGATTGATCCTCTTTTGATTGAGGAGAAAATCACCCCCAGGACCAAAGTGATCGTTGCGGTCGATTACGCTGGACAGCCTTGTAATTACGATACTTTGAAAGAGATTACCGATCGGCACGATCTTGTACTCGTTGCGGATGCCTCTCATGCTTTGGGTGCTGAGTTCAAGGGTCGTAAAGCAGGCAGCCTGGCGGACCTTAATGTCTTCAGCTTTCATCCGGTTAAGCATATCACTACCGGCGAAGGCGGGATGGTGACAACTGATAATCCGGTATTCGCCGAGCGTATGCGCATTTTCAGGAATCATGGCATCACCTCTGACCACAGGCAGCGCGCCAAGCAGGGTTCCTGGTTTTACGAGATGGTGGCTCTGGGTTATAATTACCGGATCACTGACTTTCAATGCGCCCTGGGAATGAGTCAGTTGTGCCGTTTCCCGACTTGGCTCGAGAGGCGTCAAGAAATTGCGCGCTCCTATAACAAAGCCTTCTCTCACCTTGCGGCGGTCGATCCTCTTGTCCTGCTCGATAATCGCACACATGCGTACCACCTGTACGTCATCCGCCTGAACTTAACTCTTTTGAAAGTCGGCCGGGGAAAAATCTTTTCTGCTCTGCGGGAAGAAAAACTCGGAGTTAACGTTCATTATATCCCCGTGCACTTTCACCCCTTCTATCAGCGGAAATATGGTACCGGCCCCGGTCTCTGTCCAGTAGCGGAGACGGTCTATGAGCAGATCATTTCTTTGCCGTTATACCATGGTATGACCGCTGAGCAAATGGAATCCGTGATTTCATCCGTAAACAAAGTAATATCCCGATATTCAAAATGAGTTCGAAGCAATCGCATTACAAGGTATTGGTCGTCGGTTCAGGCTCGATCGGCCGGCGACATATGCGCAACTTGATCACCCTGGGGATTCGGGAGTTGGCGGTTTGCGATTCACAAGAAGAACGTCTGGCCCCGGTGGTGGATGAGCTTAAAATCCCTGGTTTTACCAGTTACGAAAAAGCGCTGGCTGAATCCGCACCGGACATCGTGTTCGTCTGCACTCCCCCTGTGTTTCACCTGGCTCAGGCCAGGCAGGCTCTGCTGGCGGGAGCCCACGTTTTCGTGGAAAAACCCCTGTCCAATACTCTCGAAGGTGTTGATGACCTGATCGCCGAGGCCGACTCCGGCAACCGGGTCGTTCGGGTCGGGTATAATCTCCGTTTTCATCCCGGGCTGTTGCAGATAAAACAGCTGCTGGCCGATGGTGTGATAGGGAGGATTTTCTGGGCTTACATCGAGTTCGGACAGTTTCTGCCGGATTGGCGGCCATGGCAGGATTACCGGGAAAGCTACACAGCCAGAAAGGACTTGGGCGGCGGCATCATTATGGATGCCAGTCATGAACTGGATTATGCCATGTGGCTGCTGGGGACACCGTCCGAGGTGGGTTGCATGGCCGGGAAAACGAGTGATCTCGAAATGGATGTGGAGGATTCCGCCACAATATTGCTACGCTTTGCCGGCGGGACCGAAGCGGTTATCCACGTCGACTGCATACAGCGAACTTACTCCCGGTTCTGCAAACTGGTTGGAGAGCTGGGAACTGCTTTGTGGGACTACAACGATAATCAGGTCCGGATATTCAGTTCCTCGAACAAAAAGTGGGAAAATATTTCCTATGAATTTGAACCCAACCAGATGTACCTGCGGGAGGTGGAAGACTTCCTGGCGAAGGTAGTCAAGGGAAAAACCGAGGTCACGCATCTGAGGCATTCCAGGTCGGTGCTGGCGGTCGCCTTGGCCGCACGTGAGTCGGCAATCGACAGGAAATGGGTTAAGCTGAAGCATTAATATATTTTTTTCATTAGGTATCGAGTAGATAATTGAAAAAAGCAGCCATAATTCAAGCGCGGATGGGTTCAAACCGATTGCCGGGAAAAGTGATGCGCCTTCTGGCGGGTCGACCGCTGCTGTGGTATGTCATCGATCGAGTCAAGTGCGCGGAGAACTTGGATCAGGTTGTGGTCGCCACCTCTGATAAATCCTTGGACGACGTTATAGAAAAATTTTGTTCGAGCATTGATGTTTTCTGCTTCCGGGGCAGCGAGAATGATGTGCTCGATCGCTACTACAGGGCCGCAAAAGAAGTTAAGGCCGAGGCAGTGGTACGGATAACTGCTGATTGCCCGCTGATCGATCCTGCGATTATCGACAGGATAATCGAGATGTTTCTTACCGGCCGTTATGATTATGTCAGCAACGTCAACCCACCCACCTATCCGGACGGTCTCGATACGGAGGTTTTTTCGTTCGATGTGCTCGAAAAGATGTGGCGCGAAGCGACTTTGAATTCCGAACGGGAACATGTTACCTTATACCTGAGAAACCGTTTGGACAATTTTCGGGTTGGCAATCTCGAAAACAGCAGCGATTTTTCAGGTTTACGCTGGACCGTAGATGAACCCTGGGACCTGGAATTTGTCCGAAGTGTTTATTCGCATTTCGAAAACACTCGGTTCGGCATGGATGATTTGATAAAATTGCTTAAGGATAAGCCTGAGCTCAAGGAAATAAATATCGGTATCCACAGGAACGAAGGTTTAGAGAAATCTTTACGTGAAGAGGATTTGCAGCAATGAATAAGGAAGCCCTGAGGAACCAGGCCGCCGTTTCCGGCCAGAGCTTGTATGAAAGAGCGAAACGACTGATACCCGGCGGTACACAGCTTCTTTCCAAGCGTCCGGAGATGTTTCTGCCGGATTACTGGCCGAGCTACTATTCCAGGGCCAAGGGGGCTGAGGTCTGGGACTTGCAGGGCAACAAATATGTCGATATGAGCTACTCAAGTCTCGGAGCTTGCGTTCTGGGTTACGCGGATGAGGATGTGGACGACGCCGTTCGCACTGCTATCGACAGGGGCACCTCGACAACCTTGAACTGTCCGGAAGAAGTGGAGCTGGCCGAGCTTTTGCTGGAGTTGCATCCCTGGGCGCAAAGAGTACGCTATGCTCGTACCGGTGGGGAGGCGATGGCGGTGGCCGTAAGAATCGCACGGGCAGCCACCGGTCGCGAGAAAGTAGCTTTCTGCGGCTACCACGGCTGGTCGGATTGGTACCTCTCGGCCAATCTGGGTGAAACCGACGCCCTGGACGGCCATCTCCTGCCGGGTTTGGAGCCGAACGGCGTCCCACGCGGATTGCACAACACGGCCTTTCCTTTTTCCTACAACAGGATTGAAGAGCTGGAGTCGATTTTCGACACACACGGCTTGGATTTTGCTGCTGTGGTGATGGAGCCGGTGCGTAATTACGAACCTGCTCCGGGTTTTCTGGAAGGTGTCAGGAAGCTCGCCCGGAAAAACAGTTCGGTGCTGATTTTCGACGAGATTACTTCCGGCTGGAGAAAAACCGATGGCGGGGCACATTTGAGTTACGGGGTTAATCCCGATATCTGTGTCTTTGCCAAGGGAATGAGCAACGGTTATCCCATGGCCGCAATCATCGGTATTGCCGGGATCATGGAAGCGGCGCAAAAGAGTTTCATCAGCAGTTCCAACTGGACTGAAAGAGTGGGCCCAACAGCCGCCCTGGCAACCATCCGCAAATTTCGAGCCTTAGGGGTAGCAGATAGTTTAATCCGGGTGGGGAAAAGCATCCGGAAAATCTGGACCGAAGCGGCGGAAAAAACTGGAATACAACTTTCAGTCAGCGGAATCCCGGCGTTGGGGCATTTCGAATTCAGGTGCGAGAATCCTCAAGAGGTCAGGACTCTTTTTACCCAACTGATGCTCGAACAAGGCTTTCTCGCTACCAATGCCTTTTATGCGATGCACGCGCACAACCAACAGCATGTGGCCGGATATCTGGAGGCGGTGGAAGGAATCTTTTCCACCCTGGCGGAGGCGATTGAAAAAGGGACCGCCCCATCAATGTTAAAGGGGCCGGTGGCCCATACAGGCTTTCGAAGGCTTACCTGATAGCAGGTTGAGTTAAAAACTTGAATTCGACAGCATCAGATCCGCTTCTTCTGTTCCGTGTCGATACGGATGCCGTGATCGGTAGCGGGCATGTAATGCGCTGCCTGGCCCTGGCTCAAGCCTGGCATGACACCGGTGGCAGAGCGGCCTTCGTCATGGCTTCGGAATCCCCGGCATTCACCTCCCGCCTGGAAGCAGAAAGGATAGATTTCTACTTGTGCAGCGAGCCGCCAGGCTCCGAGCAGGATGCTCTGCGAACAGTGGAACTGGCGGTTCAGCATGAAGTCGAGTGGGTGGTGGTGGACGGCTACCATTTCGATGAGCTCTACCAGCGGACAATTAAGAACTCCGGCCTTCGCCTTCTGTTTGTCGATGATTATGGACACGCCGGGCATTATTCGGCGGATATCGTGTTGAATCAAAATATTTACGCAGCAAAACAGCTGTATCAATACAGAGAACCATACACCAGGCTTTTACTCGGCACAGATTACGCACTGCTGCGGCGGGATTTCCTGAGGTGGAAAACCTGGCGGAGAGAGATTTCGGATATCGGAACCAGGGTCCTGGTAACCCTTGGAGGATCGGACCCGGAAAATGTGACCATGAAGGTGGTTCGACTCTTGCAGGGATTGAACATCCAGGGGCTGGAGGCGGCAGTCGTGGTCGGAGGCACTAACAGGCATTACCAGGAACTGTCTGAGGCGTTCCGAAATTCGCAAATGCCGGTGCGGCTGGAAAAAAATGTTATCGACATGGCCGAACTGATTTGCTGGGCGGATATTGCGGTTTCGGCCGGGGGCAGCACCTGCTGGGAACTGGCTTTCCTGGGTTTGCCGAATACTATCCTGGTGCTGGCTGAAAATCAGCTTCGGATCGCCGAGGGCCTGGATCGGGCGGGAGTATCTATTAACCTGGGTCCTTTCGAGGATTGCTCCGAGGATAAACTCAGAAACGCCTTAGAAGAATTAATCGGTTCAAAGGAAAAAAGAAAAACAATGTCCCGCAAGGGCAGACGGTTCGTGGACGGACTGGGAGCAGGCAGAGTTGTGCGGGAACTCGGCTTATACCAAGGGATTTGATATGCGTATTCTTTATCTCGGCAATAACCGTGTCGGTTGGCAGGTGCTCAAATGGTTGAAAGAGCAGAATGAACAGGTTGTCGGTTTAGTGGTGCATCCGCCGGGTAAGGAGAAATATCTTGAAGAAATTATCCAGGCCGCCGAATTGCCCCGGGAGAAGATTTTCAACGGGTCGCGGTTGAGAGAGCCCGAAGTTCTGCAGCGGATCGAGGCCTTGAAACCTGATATCGGCCTATCCGTTCTTTTTGGCTACATTCTACACTCAGAGTTTCTTAATATTTTCGATAAGGGCGTAATAAATTTGCATCCTGCTTATCTACCATTCAATCGAGGCGCCTATCCCAATGTCTGGAGTATTGTCGAGGAAACACCCGCGGGAGTAACTATCCACTATATCGATGAAAAAATCGACACCGGGAATATAATATCTCAGGTAAAAGTGGAAGTTGAGTCTATAGATACAGGCAAAACTTTATATCACAAACTTGAGAAGGCGGCATTGAATTTATTCAGGAAAACATGGCCCGAAATTAAAAAAGGGGAAATCCACTTATTGAAGCAGGAGACTGGAGGAACCTTCCATCGAGTTAAGGATGTGGAGAAAATCGACAAGATCGAGCTTGACCGTAGTTACTCTGCCAGAGGATTGATTAATCTTCTAAGAGCACGATCCTTCCCCCCTTATCGGGGTGCATATTTTGAGAGCTCAGGCAGAAAAGTATACCTGCACTTGCATTTGGAATACGAAGAAATAGGGGATGCAAATGATTCCTGATAGTTTTTAACTGAGTGCGGCACCTGGGCTTTGACAAACGATTGGGTGGAATCTATTTTTCCAGCCGGTCATCAATGGTTGAGCTCAGGGTGGAGAGTTACTAAAATTGAGATGATACGAACTGATAACATCATTCAAACTCTCGCATCTATCAGGAGTGGCAGGAATGGAGACTTCCTTTGAAATAGCAGGTCATAAGATAGGGGAAAATGCTCCCGTATTTATCGTTGCGGAAATATCGGCCAATCATAATCAGGATTTCAAACAGGCCGTCAACCTGATCGAGGCGATAAAGCAAGCGGGCGCAGATGCAGTAAAAATACAAACCTATACGCCTGAGACGTTGACAATTGATTGCGACAACGAGTTTTTCAGTATCGGTAAAGGGCTGCCTTGGGAAGGTCAAACGCTTTATAAGCTCTACGGCGAAGCCTATACTCCCTGGGATTGGCAGCCAAAACTCAAAGAGATTGCAGAAGGATTGGGCCTTACTTTTTTCTCGACCCCATTCGATCACACGGCTGTGGATTTTTTAGAGGAACTGGAAGTTCCGGCATATAAAATCGCCTCTTTCGAAATAGTGGACTTGCCGCTGCTCAAAAAAGTGGCGCAGACCGGCAAGCCGGTCATCCTCTCCACGGGAATGTCCACGCTGGCGGAGATAGATGAAGCGGTGCGTACATTACGCGACTCGGGAGCCAACCAGATCGCACTGCTCAAATGCACCAGCGCCTATCCCGCTGTTCCGGAAGAGATGAACCTCAACTCTATTCCATATCTTGCCAAAGAATTCAATCTGCCGGTGGGTCTTTCAGATCACACTCTAAGCTCTATGGTACCGGTAGCTGCAGTCGCTCTCGGAGCATGTATCGTCGAGAAACATTTCACTTTATCGCGTAAAATGAAAGGACCTGATAGCTTCTTTTCATTGGAACCTGAGGAGTTCAAGCAAACCGCCGAAGCCATTCGGACCACCGAGAAAGCTTTGGGCACGGTGAGTTTTATATTACAAGAGCGGGAAAAGGCAAGTCGTGTTTTCCGCCGTTCGATTTTCACGGTTCGGAATATTAAAAAAGGCGAAACTTTCAGCATCGATAATATACGTATCATACGTCCCGGCAATGGCTTGCATCCTCGTTGCCTGGAACGCGTACTCGGCCGAAGAGCGGTGAAAGATATTCCCCGTGGCACACCACTCGACTGGAATCTGATCGATTGAAGTGTTTGGGGTGAAAAGTTTCGCGCTTGCGTTGCCCGGAAAATTTCTTTGTTTTCATCAAGGACTGATATAAACGAAAAGAGATGGAACATAAATTGCCAGCGATTTAGTCAGGGATTCACTCATGAACCAGAAACGAGAAAGTTGAAGACCTTACAGCCTGGACTTTTCCTTGGAATAAATTGCTCTTTCTGAATAGGAATTCAGCAAGAGAACCATATCCATTTGAGTTTAGTCCCACAAAGGTGAGAATCCCAACGTCGAAACAGTGCCACGGTTGCCTGATCAGGATTTTCTGGACAACTTTTCACACCTGGAACGTTTGTACACATAAAGAAAAATGAAAGAGAGATAATTAAATCTAAATTATTTGTTCTACTGTTAGAGTTTAACTAATTAAGTAGTTGCAGTAGCGCAAGAAAAAATTTCTGACCGGCCGTATCGTTTGATCTAGTTTATACTTACCCGGAGTTTTTAGAATGAATAAACCAAAGGTAGAAGACTACTACAACGCCATTGCTGATAAATACCATGAACAATACAATCGCTATAGTCTGTTGCAGCTTAAAGAGTATCCCGCTAATTTTTTCAGACTCCAAATATTGATAAACTCTTTTATTTCATCCGATATCAAAAGGATTATCGAAGTTGGCGTAGGGGAAGGAACTCCCCTGGTTTCTCTGGCAAAGGCTGGAATTGAAGCATGGGGTTTCGATATTTCTGAAAATATGGTCTCCATCGCCAAAGAAAACATGAAAAAAGCCGGACTTAATTCAGATCATATTTTTCATGCGGATATACAAGATCCTATCTCTTACTGCCATTGCTTGAAGGATGGTTTGTTTGACGGGCTGATAGCAATGGGTGTTATGCCTCATGTTGAGAATGACGAGATGGTTTTAAAAAATATGATGTACTGTATTAAACCGGAAGGCAAACTTTTTGTCGAATTTCGCAACAAACTTTTCTCTCTTTTCACCTTCAATCGCTATACCCTGGAATTCATTCTAGACGATTTATTATTAGGGGTGAATCCCAAATTGAAAGAATTGGTACGTAAGGATCTCGAACAAAGACTGCGTGTTGATTTACCACCCATAAGAGATAAGGTTAAGGACAAGGATGCACCGGGTTACGATTCGATACTTTCAAAGTTTCATATCCCTTTCGAAGTGAAAGATTTGTTTGAAAAAATTGGTTTGAAAAATATCAAATTTCACTGGTATCACTACCATCCTGCAATGCCGTATTTAGAATCATCTGCCAGTGATCTTTTCAGGCTGGAGGCCATTCGTCTGGAACATGAGACCTCCGGATGGCGAGGTATGTTTTTGTGTTCTGCTTTTGTTATAGAGGCTACACGTTGAACAAATTCGACTATAAATCTTTTATCGATACTATCTGGTTTGAACGCAGGGATATAGTTTCGGATGGCTACGACCGCGCTTTAGAATACATCAGCGAGATAATACCGGAGATGGAAATATTCAAATATCCTTCCGGGAGCGAAGCTTGGACATGGATTATTCCCGAAAAATGGAGTGTCAGCAAAGCATACATCAAGGACGGCGAAAAGTTTTTACTGGATTTAAATGATCATCCTTTACATGTAATGTCTTACTCCCTCCCGATATCTGGCAAGGTCTCCAAAGCCGAGCTTTTAAAGCACCTTTATACAAGGCCTGAACTCCCGGATGCTATCCCTTTCGAGTTTTCATATTATCAAAAAAAATGGGGTTTTTGCCTCGAACACAGCAAGCTTGGACAATTAACCAATGATGAATACGAAGTGCTTATCGAATCCAAATTCGAACCAGGAGAACTAAAGGTCGGATCGATGTATCACTCTGGTAAAATAGACAGGGAAATCGTTATTATCGCTCACCTTTGCCATCCCTGTATGGTTAATGATGATCTTAGCGGTGTTTCGGTGCTGGTGAGCCTGGCCAAAAAGTTTCAATCCATGTCCGACCTTTATTATTCTTACAGGTTTTTAATCCTTCCAGAAACTATCGGTTCAATCGCTTTCCTCAGCCATAATGAATATTTGATTGAAAAAATAGAATTTGGTATCTTTCTGGAAATGTTGGGACACCAGGATAATTTAAGCCTTCAAAAATCCAAGCAGGGAAACACCCATATAGATAAAGCTGCAGAAATAGTTTTGAAGGAGAGCGGGGAAAAATACCGCATCGGGGATTTCCACCAAGTGATAGGAAATGATGAAAAAGTTTTTAATGGCCCCGGTGTCAATATCCCTACTATTTCGATAAGTCGCTCCAAATTCTTTGGTGAGGGTGAATGGCCCTACCCGCAATATCATTCAAGTGCAGACACACCGAAAATTATTTCCATCGACAGGTTAAAGGAAGCTGAATCGATAACCCAAAAAATTCTTTTCAGGATGGATCAAAACTATTATCCAATAGCAAAAGTCAAAGGGCCAATTTTTTTATCCAGATATAACTTATGGGTTGATTGGAGGGATGACAGGGAATTAAATGCGAAACAGGCAGCGGTGCTTGACTATCTGCATGAACACAAGTCCCTACTGGAAATCGCTTATGAATTGGATATCTCTTATGAGCAATTGAAATACTGGCTAGATAAATTCTACGATAATGGTTTGATCGAAAAGAGAAAACCGGTAGCAGGCTAACAAATAATTACTTGTGGTATCCTCGTTGTCGATTTTTCGCCTGCTAAGAGGGTTTGTTTGTCGGTAACAAAGCAGTTGTTTTTCTTACCTTACTTGGTCGATCTGAAATGGGACTTTAGAAATGATCGGTCTTAAATGTCCAAATGGGAATATACTCTCGGTTTACATTGAAATAACTGAGAAATGGGGTGACTGAAATTGTCGGCGATTGAAGTAGGGATACAGGCATGAACCGATCAAGGATTCAACCTGGTGGTATATCTTTGTAACTCTGGTCTTCAGTGGCTCATTAAAATGATATTTGGGCAGGATTTATTATAGACTTGGGAGAAAGATTCATGAGATACTGCACAAAATGTTTGCTCCCGGAGACTCATGAAACGATTGAGTTCGATAAACAGGGCGTCTGCAATATCTGCCGTCAGCACGAATACAAGAAAGAAAAAATAGATTGGAATAAAAATAGAGAGGATGTTGAACAGCTCCTGGATCAGTATAGAGGTAAATATGAATATGACTGCCTGGTACCTTTCAGCGGAGGCAAAGACAGTACCTATACCCTCTGGAGGTTGGTCAGGACTTTCAATCTCAGATGCCTGGTTCTGTGCTTTGATCATGGGTTTTATCGCCCGACGGTGATAGAAAACCGTATTCGCACCTTTAAGAGGTTAGGTGTCTCAAGTATGGTTTTCCGCCCCAACTGGCATGTAGTGCGAAAACTGATGCTTGAATCCCTGATTCGCAAAGGTGATTTCTGCTGGCATTGTCACACTGGAATTTTTGCCTGGCCGATGCAGATGGCAATCAAGTTGAATGTACCGCTGATCATCTGGGGAGAACCCCAGGCGGAATATACTGCCTATTATTCCTACGAGGAAGTGGGTGTGGGCGCCGAGGAAGTGGATGAAAAGCGTTTCAATCGCTTTGTAAACCTTGGTATCACCGCGGAGGATATGATCGGCATGTTGAATGACTCCACGATCGATCCCCGGGATCTCGAACCTTATAGATACCCGAAGCTGAGGGAATTGAAGAGGATCAATTGTCGCTCGGTCTGCCTGGGCAGTTATCTTCCCTGGGATGTGAAAAAGCAAGTCGCCATAATTAAAAAGGAACTTGGCTGGAAGGAAGACCCCAATGCAGCCATTCCGCCGGAATACGGGTACGAAAAAATCGAGTGCCAGATGCAGGGCATCCGGGATTACTTACGCTATATCAAACGTGGATACGGGCGGACCAACCATCTGGCAAACCTTGACATCAGGAATAAACGAATAACAAGAGAAGATGGCGAGAAAATGATCCGGAAATTCGACGGCAAAAGGCCTTACAGCCTGGATTTTTTCCTGGAGCAATTGGCTCTTAGCGAGGAGGAATTCAACAAGATCGCCATCTCTCTTCAGGTCTCACCCCATAAATGGGATGATTCCAACCTCGAGACCGGCCCGAAGTTACCCGACCAGGATCAGTGGGATAACTCCTCTCACCTGGAACGCGAATACACCGTAAGAAAATTAAAGGAAGCCAATATCATTAAAGAGTGAAAATTATCATGTCTCCTGCGATGGGTTTCGGCCCGGGTACTTCGGCCGGCGGTTTGGAACTGAGAAAACTAAACAGATGTCGCTCTTGCAATCACTCGGTCGATTTGAAAGGGGAGTTTTGAGATGATCGGCCTTCTGAATGCCGAGATGGGGAATATTCGCTCGGTTTACAATGCGATCTATTCTCTCAGTTTCGATATTAAAGTGGTAAAGTCCGGGTCGGAGCTAGGCGGGCTTTCACATTTGATTATTCCCGGGGTCGGATCGTATCGCTCGGCTATGGAGAATATAAACGGCAACGGGCTCAAGGAAAGCATCAGGGCATTCGCCGAAAGTGGAAAGCCGGTTCTGGGCATCTGTCTCGGCATGCAGCTTCTATCCGATCACGGAGAAGAGCACGGAAACACCGAGGGTCTGGGACTGGTTCCGGGTAAAGTCACCAGATTTCCAGATAAGAAAGGGTTTCCTCTTCCACATGTGGGATGGAACACGGTTTCTTTTAAAGCGAGGCATCCGGTGTTCGAGGGTGTGAAAAAAGGGATCGACTGTTATTTTGTCCATTCATACCGGTTTATCTGCAATAACAGGGAAAATGTTTACGCGACTACGGATTATGGCGAATACTTCACCTCGATAGTGGGAAAAGAAAACGTTATCGGTTTCCAGTTTCATCCTGAGAAAAGCCAGGCTAATGGATTAAGGATGTTGGAAAATTTCTGCCAATGGGACGGTCGATGCTGAAAAAAAGAATTGTTCCCGTCCAGCTTCTGGTCAACGGTCGCCTGGTGAAAACAATTCAGTTCGACAGCTACCGCGATGTCGGCAACCCGGTGACCAGTTCGAAAATATATAATGACACCGATGCCGATGAGCTTGTTTTCTTGAACATCAACCGTGATCATCGCACGGTGGAACCACTGCTTACGCTGATCGAAAACGTTTCCGAAGTTTGTTTCATGCCTCTTTCTCTGGGTGGTGGGATAGAATCGTTAAAAGATGCAGAGCTGCTTATCAAAAACGGGGCAGATAAAGTTGTGCTGAATTCCGCCTGCTTTGTGAATAAATCTCTGGTCTCCCGGATTGCCGATAAATTCGGCAGACAGGCGGTGATAGTTTCCATGGATGCCCGATGCAATCTTGATTCGGGTTCTTATGATTTATATTCAGACTGCGGCAGGAAACTGGAAGAGGTTCCGATCGCCGAGCATATCAGGAATGTGGTAGAGCAGGGGGCGGGCGAGATTTTGATAAACTCCATCGACCGCGATGGAACCATGAAAGGTTATGAAATCGAGCTGATCAAGCTGGTTGTGGAAGAAGCCGGGATACCTGTAATAGCCTGCGGCGGCGCGGGTAATTTCGACCATATGAAAAAGGCCTTTCTGGAGACCGGGGTGAGCGCCCTGGCCTGCGGCAGCCTGTTTAATTTCGGCGATAACAACCCGATCAGAGCCAAGGCTTTCTTGACAAATTACAAGTTACCGTTTAAGTTGATATAATTATTATCTAACTTCTTTAAATATAAAGTATTATGGATAATTGATCCAGTTGCATGGATGCTTGTCCCACATATTTGTCTTAAAGGTTTATGGTAAAATATAAAGAGATTTCTCATATTGATCACCCCTGAAACCTGGATGTGGAGAAGGCGAATATTTGTATGGCGCTTCGTGCCACGAAATTGCATACTATTTAGTACTTCTCAACTTAAAACCTGGAGCAAATCTCCGATAAGTTTTAACCTATACAAGATGAATATTCCTCAGAAAAACTATAGTCAAGATGTTTTTACGACTACTTACGGTTCCGATTTAATCGCGAAGGCTCTTTCATCCCGCTATGGCAAAAGGTATCTGGAATACCGGGAAGCTTGGCAGAGCGCAGAGCAGTATGTTCTTCCTGATTTTCCTCTCAATTTGGTCTTGGATCTGAACAGTACATGTAACCTGTCCTGCCCGCAATGCCTGCGTTCGTCTGATCTATATACAAAACACCATGAATTTTTCGCAACAGAATCTTTCCTATCATTGGATCAGGTGGTAAAAGCACTTGATGAAGGAAAGCGAAATGGTCTGGCTTCGGTAAACATTACCGGGTCCGGTGAATGTATGTTAAACCCACATTTTCTAAACATATGTGAGTCGGTAATGATCCGGGATGTAATGGAATTGCGTATTGTCACCAATGGATTGTTGTTGGATAGTGAAATATCAAAAGGCTTGATCAATCAACAGATACATATTCTTTCGGTCAGTATTGATGCTTTTTCCCCGGATACATATGGAATTGTCCGGGGTAAAAAAGAAAAATACACGACCGTAATTAATAATATTGAACGTTTTTTAGAGATAAGACGTAAGAATAAATCATTGTTCCCCCTTTTAAGAGTAACTTTCGTCAACCAGCCGGATAACTG
>CAZSTM010000031.1:0-15997 GCA_964609635.1 uncultured Gemmatimonadales bacterium | reverse complement strand
GTATTCGCCGGCAAAGATGATATCATGATTTCGAAACTTGCTAATAATGTAGTCTTCAGGTGTTTGATAGTTTTCTATGATATAATCCGTCAATTTCTCCCTGAGCTCGTTGCTAATCTCGGCTGCTACAGGTTTTGCTTTACTAAGGAATTTATCACTCAAATCTGATGTATAATATGAATGTTGAAGATACTGCTCCAACAGATGGAGTGCTATTAAAAGTGCAATAAAGAATCCGATACAGGTAAAAATTATTTTCTTTTTTCTGGACATGGTTATCATCCCCAAAATTTAGGATAAAAATACTCGAGCGGAAAAAATTTGGTACGATAATATATCCTTTCGACGATGTCTTTAATGTTATGGATGGTTCTCTAGAACCTCCATCAGCTCCCGATAGCTCTTCTCGAGCTGATAATGGTCGATGCAGTTGCGTTTCAGCATAAAAAACTGGATAGAAAACACAATACAAAGCGCCGCAAATCCTGCAAGAAAGCAGATAAACAGCAGTTCCACCCCGCCCACAGCACCGGTGCCGGTGCCGGCAAAGACCATCTCGAGCATCAATCCCGCACCGACAAGTATTCCAAACAGGAATAATGCCGTGCTCAGATATCCGAAAAACTTTATGTCACGGGTTGCCGTCTCAAAAGTCAAACGGTTATGCGGCTTATGTATCCCTAATAGAAAGAGCGGCACGGCAAATGATACCAGGAAACCCAGCGGAACAAGTAAGTGAGTAATCGGTTCCCGGTACTCCTGGGTCGGCGGAGGGCCGGCAGGATGTCCGTGTTCAACCCATTCTCCTCGCTCGTTCTTAATCCAGGTATCCTCGGGACCGGAAAACAGACGGACCATTGCCAGCGTGATTATCAGGATGGCTACGACGGCCAGAGGCATCCGAATTCGCATCCATATACGGCGCATTATCGTTCTCCTTCATCTAAGTTAGTCTTTCCAGGATTAACCTTCTTCGATTCCAGCCAGGCATCGACATCCTTTTTGTCAAACTTGATATTCTTGCTGGTCAGGCGGATGTACGGCGGACAATCACCTGACTGAATGTAGCGGTAGATGGTTCTCTTCGATTCGCCCAGATAATCGGCAAGCTCTTCGACTGACATAAGTATCATAACAAACCCCTTTCATCTTTTTTAGTGCTTTTTACTGCTATCTTTACCATTTTAATACATTTTTTACCAGATGTCAAGGGATTTTTCAGTGAAGATTAGTATGTAAGTCGGATTTATCCGTGGTTCCCCCGGATTATCCAGGGCCTTACTCCAAATCAGACCGGGGATTCGTTTCCCGAATTCGCAGGATTATTGTATGGAGGAATATCTACAGACAACTCAAGGCAGCAACTCTTTTCTCGCCGCCGCCACTATCTCATTCAGGGAGCGCTCCAGCTCCGCTGAGACCGGCTCGACCCTGTGCCCGGCCAGGATCTCCTGCTTGCGCTCACGGCAGCGCTCCTCCAGGCTTCCGGCTCCGCCGTCCAGCCAGGCCTGGTAGTAATCACGATCCAGGAGTCGGGGGAACCAAAGTTCTCTGCGGAAGTGTTCTACCGTATGTCGGGTATCGATAAAGGTGCCGCCGGGGCCGACCTCTTCGATGATATCGATCCCCAGGGCTTCATCGCTGAAATCGATGCCGCGCATGAGGCTTTCCACGTAGCTGATAACCTCACACTGCAGGAGAAGCATATCCAGCGAGGATGCCTGGTCCACGCCGCTGATACCCATGTGGCCGAAAATGTCGGCCCCGGCGGCTGCTCCCAGGGCCAGGGTCACCCCGGCTTCCAGGCCGGCCTGGGCATCGGGTCGTTTCGAGTCGGTAAGCCCTACATTGATATACACCGGCAGGCCGTAGCGCTTGCCCATCTGGGTCATGGCCACTCCGAAAATCGCCTGCTCCGGCCCTGCGAAAATCAGCTGGGTGGTGGCCATGTCGAAAGCGTGGCAGATTCCTCCATAGCAGACCGGCAGTCCCTCTTCCACCAACTGGGTGATACAGATACCGGCGAGTATCTCGGCGTTTTCCTGGACCAGGGTGCCGGCAACCGTGGCCGGAGCGGAAAGCCCCATCTGGGCCATGGGTCCCACGGGCACGGGCAGGCCGAGCCGTGCGGTTTCAAACAGCAGGTCGACACCGTTAAAGGGAAAATGCAAGGGGCTGATAGGCTCCAGGAAGGGATAGCAGAGAGGATATTGACCGGCGCTTTTTTTATCCCCGCGCAGGGCCACCAGCATCTCCACGATAAACCCGGCGGACTTGCGGTCGTGGAACCAGAGGGTGACCGGCTTGGTGGTGTTTTTAATAAGCGCGGCGAGCACCTCGACACAGCGCGTCTCGATAGGGATTTCGTGGGGGTCGCTCATCGCGCCGACTAGATTGATCTCCTCCAGGGCATCGGCGAAACGGGCCGCGGTAGCCGCATCATCGAGGATGGCGAAGCGGCGCTCGGTTCCGGCATTATCCACCCAGTGGGCCTCTCCCGCGATGCTGTTGTAGTTACGCTCTCCCCGTCCGAAAGCCGCGGTTTGCGACAGGTCACTTCCGTACAGGGTGAATCGCTTGCCGGCTTTCTCCAGGCAGTCCAGCACCAGGTCCGCGGGAATGCGGACCCGCTGTTCATTAAAATCGACCGCTGCGCCGGAGTCCGCGAAACGGCCCAGCATCTCCTGGTGCGGCACCACCACGCCCACCCGTTCGAGGATAGTCAGTGAAGCCTGATGAATCCGCTCGACCTGTTTATCCGAGAGTACTCTAGAGATCATTGCTCTTTTTCTCCTTTTGGTTAACGGCTTGTTTTGCAGTTCCGCTGTCGGCGACAGGTGAATCTATCTGTCGCTCTACCAGAAAATAATATTCAGAGTGGTGAAAAGCACCAGACTGGCACAGGCCCAGAACACGGGACGTTTATACCAGGCGGTATCTCTTTCGGAGGGCAGCCGGGTGGCGCCGTAAACCAGGCCGTCCAGCTCGGACTCGGGCCTGGGCACGGTTAACAGGCTGATCGTCACCGTGGCCGCCACATCGACCAGGAAGGCCCAGGTAGCCTGCCATACATAGAGCGACATTTCGCCGGGGTTCCGGCTCAGGGTGATGTAGTAAGGGTCGATAAGCTCCTGACCGACCCCGATAAAGATGAACACTGCGGTACACATGCCAAGCAGCAGCCCCCAGAATCCGGCCTGAGGGGTGGCCCTTTTCCAGAACATTCCCAGGACCACGGTAGCGAACAGCGGCGCGGTAAAAAAGCTGAACAAAGCCTGGGTGTACTCGGCCATGCTGGCAAAACGCTTGACAATATAGGTGGTCATGATCGAGACCAGCACGCCCAACACCGTGCACCACCGTCCTACGTTCAGGTAATGCCTGTCCGTGGCGGTTTTCCGGATCAGGGAGCGATAGATGTCGTAAGTCCAGACGGTGGCGAAGGCGCTCACGTTACCGGCCATGCCGCTCATGAAACCGGCCATCAGAGCGGTCAGGCCCAGCCCGATCATGCCCGGGCCGAAATAACGTTTCATCATCAGTGGCAGCACGGCATTGTAGGTCTGGGAGGCGCTGATATCAGGGCTTTCCGGCTGCAGGTCGGGGATCAGAACGAACCCCAGGATCCCGGGCAGGATGACTATCACAGGCACGGTAACCTTGAAAATCGAGGCCAGCACCGGTGCCATCCTGGCACTGCGCAGATCTCTGGTGGTCAGCACCCTCTGGACCACCAGGAAGTCCGTGCACCAGTAGGCCGTAGCCAGCACGAAGCAGAGCCCGAAAGTGATACCCAGCCAGTGCATGCCCATCGGGTTGTCCGCCGGGCTGCCGAGGGTGGACCAGATATGCATACGGTCAAGCACCGGAGCGCCGGCCGGTGTTATCTCCGCGGCCCGGGCCGTCACTTTGGCCACCAGGTTGTCCCAGCCTCCTACCTCGATCAGACCGTAAACCGGGATCAGAAAAGCCCCGGCCCAGATCAGAAAAAACTGCACGATCTCGTTGAATATGGCGGAAGTGAGCCCCCCCATAGCCACATAGGCGCAGACCACCAGAGCGGTTATCCAGATACTGGTATCGAAATCCCAGGCGAAAAAGTTCTCGAACACCAGGCCCATAGCGTACATGCTGATCCCGCTGGCCAGCAGGGTCATTACCAGGAAGGTAAGGGCCGCCAGCACGCGGGAGCTCTCGCCGTAGCGCAGCTTAAGGTATCCGGGAACCGAATGGGTGCGGCTGATATAGTAGAAAGGCATCATGAAAATGCCTAAAAGAAGCATGGCCGGAACCACCCCGATCCAGTACCAGTGTACCGCCATCAGACCGTACTGGTAAGTGGCCGCGGCCCAGCCCATCAGCTCCAGTGCGCCCATGCTGGCCGCGATAAAGGCAATCGAGGCTACCCAGGCACTCTGTCTCCTGCCGGCCATGAAAAAATCTTCGCCGCTCTTTGTCCTTCTTTTCAGGTAGTAACCCACACCCATGATAAAAAAGAAATAAAAAGCCACTATAAAAACATCTACAGCGTGAAGTTGGAACATGGGAAATTCGGTCTTGCTTTTGGGGTAAGAGGGGCGTTGAAAAAAAGATTTCAAACGCCCCGGGATTGAAATATATGGCTTTCTGGGCTGTCAAGGGCATGTGAATGGGCCATTCGGCCCACCCTTGAGGGGCCATATACCCATGACTTTGACTTTTTTCGATTCGCTTTTTAGACGGTTTTTTTCAATGAAGGGCTATATTTTTTTCATTCGTCAAACATGCCTTCGGCAGGGGTACGGCGCGTAGTGCGTCAAAGGTCAGGTTTGCACCCATATCGGACTGCTCCAGGCCCACTGATGGTTTCTCTGCCTGGCCCGTAGATAGTAGTAATCGGTCGGCTTTTCCGGGGAGTCATCGGCCAGCTCCTTCTCCAGCAGAAAACCCGATTCGGGCACCGCCCGATGGAAACATACCGCTTCGCTGAGCCAGCCTTCCATGAAATGGCTCCCGGCACCCTCGAGCAGCTCCTCCAGTCTGTGCTCGAACACTCTGCCGTTCACTCTCGCCCGGATCGTATCTTTTTTACGCATTTCCACATCCAGGACTACAGAGCAGGTGGTGGGAGTCAGGGTGTTCGGATTGCCGATGGTAAAGGAGTCGAAGGCACAGCCGGTTTCGCCTTGCTCGAGAAGGCGGCTCACCATGGTTTTTTCATTCAAGCCTTTTTGCGGGGAAGTCACCTGTAAGCCCCGGAAGCAAGGAGTTACCGCCAGCACTCGTCCGCCGGTCAGCTCGAGAGAGCCGTCCCAGCGGGTAAACTCATCCTTCCTGCCCCAGCCCCATTCAAAGCGTACTTTTGCACGGATACGGTCGCCCGGGGGGATCTCGGGCGAAAACGGGGCGCTCACCCGGGCGATACGTCTCCCGTTCTTGATTACATCCAGGTAGTCCAGGAAATCATTCCCCTCCACTTTCAGGTATAGATTTCGCTTCCCGCCGCCGGAGACCGCCTGCCCCATCAAGCTATCGTTCAGGCGGAAATCCACCACTATCTTTTCCCCGGTGGACCCATAGACCCTTCTTGCCAGAAAGGCCTCCCACAGGCTTTCCGGAGTCAGTTTTTCAGCGTAGACCGCGATCCTGCCGTCCCCGTAACTCCCCGGATACCCGGCATGCTGGTCCGTGGAGGCGATCATCCCGAACTTGTGGCCGCGCTCCAGGCCGACCTGCACCGTGCCCTCATGCGACCTGGGGCCCATGTCGTGAAGGTTCGGGTAGGGGCCGATATCGATTTCCGAGCAGCCGTGGCGCGAGTACATCTCCACGAACGGAGTCTGGCCGGACTCCTCAAACGAATCCCAGTTGAATCCCCGGTAACCTTTGATATACCCCATGTGGTGTGGAATGACCAGGGCTTTTTGGCCTCTCAGTTTCTGTTTCAATTCCGGGATCGATTCCGCCTCCACAATCGGGGCCCGGGGCTCGAGGTGGTATACGTTGTGGTCGCCGTCTTTCATGTTATGGCATTCATAGGCCAGGAAAGTGAGAAACCGGCCGGGCTTTCTGTACTGAATATTCAGGTCCTCGACCTGCTTCCAGTTCTTCCGGATTCTGGCGAACGCCTCGAGGTGATAATCCACTACCGGAGCGATTCTTTTATTTTCTCTGGGGATGTCGGGCCAGAGCGCATGGGCTACAATCGCGCAGAAATCCAGCTGCTCGACAGCGGCCTCGAGAGCATCCTCCATCGACCCGTGCCCGTAGGTAATGTTGCAGTGGGTATGCAGATCACCCCAGTAGAGGTTGTAACCGTGGTCTGAAACAGGCCCACCCGGCTTTTCTTCCGCAGGTTCGGCACATGCTGCGGTGATAGCCATCCCGGCAGTGCCCTGTATGAAAGAGCGTCTTTTCATCACCTACCTCCCGGTATTAAATGTATCAGGGCGAGGAGTGCCTCGCTCCTGCGCCGACTTTGCTTGATTAATCCGTGCTTTAGCCACCTGAATATCCAGCAAAAAAAGATTTTTCACAAGGCTTTTTTAGCGGCCGGATGACTCTTTTTGGCATTCTAATTCCGCGCTTCCATCACTTTGCCCTTCTGTCTCTGTCTTAACATAAAAAACATTGACAGCCACCTGCCGCCGACACATAATAATCTAGATTTTTTTAAGCAAGCTTTACCCTCCTGATTACAGGCGTCCCAATCCCCCAAGGAGAAAAGATTTGAAACTTTATCTGGTGCGACATGGGGAATCCAAGTCCGAGCAGGAAGACCCCTCGAAACCACTGACCGAGAAAGGCCGTCAGGATATCAGACACCTGGGCCGCACCCTCAAGAATATGAACATCCTGGTCCCCAGGGTAGTACACAGCGGTAAGCTGCGCGCCGAGGAGACCGCCAAGCTCATCGCCGATTCGCTGGAAACGCCGGTGGCGGTCGAACAAGCGGCGGGGCTGGCTCCCAATGATGACATAACCCCGACTCTGGAGTGGGTGAACGCAGAGGAAGAGGATCTGATGATTGTCGGCCACCTGCCGTTTATGGCCCGGCTTCTCGAAGCCCTGGTCGAGGCTTCCGACCCGGAGGAACTGCCTGTTTTCGATTCCGGAAACCTGGTGGGCGTGGAGCGTATCGGTGAGCGCTGGCAGATTTTCCGCCACATCGGCCCCAACATGATACTTTAGCAAACCTCAGGTTTGATCGATATTCATCAGGGTCAGGGTGTGCGATAACCGACTTGGTACCCTCCCCGACGTCAGGATGTCCGCGTACAGACCTGAGGTTTTTGAAACCTCTTATGGATATTCCGCAGGGGCACGGCGCGCCGTGCCCCTCTTACTATCAATTCCGGGAAACAGGAAAAGAGCAAGTGAAACTAATCCAAAAAGGCGACCCGCGCGAGATCGACAGCCTCCAGCTCGGCGTGGACAGCTATATCGACCGCCTCTATGGCTGCTTTCGTTTCGACAACCCCCGCGCCGAGGGTTTCGCCGCAGAGCGCGAGGTGGAGATTGTTTTCAGGAGCGATAAAAAAATCAAGGTCGCCGTGCCGGAGCCCATGCGCATCGTTCTGCCGGAGGGCAAGGCGGTCAACCTCGACTGTTTTTCGATGGAGCCTATCGGCGATAACCTGGATACCATGATGCTGCTTACCATGCGCGCCGGCTGGAACCAGACGGAGTCGGACCTGGAGCGAATCGCGGGTTTCGACCCCAACGGGTGTTTCGCGGCAAAGCTTACGGCCGAGGACTACGACATCCCGGTGGCCACCGCCACGGTCGCCCCCCTGGGCGGCCGTCACACCTGGATCGGCATGATCCTGGTGCACCCCGAACTGAGACGTCAGGGGATCGCCAACGCCATGATGCAGCACTGCGTGCGCTACGCCATCGGGCAGGGTAAGATTATCAACGGGCTGGACGCCACCCCCATGGGCAATACGGTTTACGGGGCGGTGGGCTACGTGGACAGCTACCGCATCTGGCGCTCGTACTTTTCGCCCGCCCAGTTCCGCGACACTCCCCACGATACCGACCGGGTCTCCGCAGTGGGGCCCGGAGACCTCGAGGAGCTGGTCCGCTACGATACCGCACGCTTTCTGGAGCGGGCCAATATCATCCGCGCCCTCTACGAGGACAGCCGGGAGGAGGCCTACCTCTACCGCAACGATAACGGGGACCTAGCAGGCTACCTGCTGGCTCGTCCGGGCCGCATAAGATATTTCGTCGGACCGTTCACGGCGGACAGCGAGGAAATTGCGGCGAGCCTTTTGGCCTGTGCCTGCAAGAGCCTGGATGCCAAGGGTGTCGCGGAGGCCTTTATCGACACTCCGGAGATCAGGTTCGACGATCCCGGGGTCTATGACAGGAGCGTGTTCGACCAGGAGAAAAAGCCTTCCAGCCACCGGCTTATCCGCCGGATCACCCCGGTGCGCGATTTCACCCGCATGTACCAGGCCGCGGATGAGCGCAAGGCCGGGGAGCTGATCGAGAATTTTATGAAGGTGGAAAAGCTCGAGCGCTCCAGCGAGCGGGTGCAGGCCTTTACCGTGACCATGCAGGCCAGCGTGGCCAACTACACCGAGACCTTGGGTTTCCTGGAGTACGAGAACCGGGTATTGCAGAAATACTACTGGGGGATCACCGGGCCGGAGAAGGGGTAAGGCTACTATCTGGAATGATTTGTATAAAAAGACAAGCGGCAAGCAAGTGGGATATAATGCTTGCCGCTTATTAATATGGCCTAAATATCTAAGGTATATTTTTATATTAAATCAAAATAATCGCAAATAAGAGTGCCTATAATTGTTGTTACTATTCCCATAGCAAAGGCTAATATCTTGCCTTTCCAAAATTCTTTTCTTTGATGGCTTGCAGACCACGCGAGATTTTGTGATTGCAAGGCAATATATTTCCTCAAATCATTATATTCAACTATAGCCTCTTGGAATTTTTCTGAAGCTTTCTCATGTCTGCTTGATCCATATTTTTCATACTCTTTTGCCTTGTCAACAAGTTCTCTTGCTCTATCTGATAAACGTGTGAATTCCGGTAAAAATTTGCCGGAATCTACCTCTCCCAGCCTAATCCCTTTATAATCTTCCAGAAACTTCTCTATTCTTTCTTCTTCATGTGCACAAAGCACCTTATAGCAATCAAACACTGCACGATTAATATGTCTTTTTGCTGTCTTTAATTCTTCAAGTTTTTCTTCATCATTTAGTTCGTTAAAGCCTATTCTGGCAACATGATCAAATAAAGCACGAATTTCATTCAAAATCCCTTCAGGAAATATTTCGAGCCTCGCTTCGACAGTAGCCAAGAAAGGCTTAAGGTTGTCATAATACTTCTGGAATATATTATCAAGCATTTCTTCTTTATTCATAAAAAATACTCTTAAAGAAGTTTTACAAAAAAAGAGGCTGCTTAAAAGTAAAAACAAGCCGCCTCTTAGTAAAGCAAATTAATTATAAATCTTAAAAGATATTATCAGTCGAAATATTTTTTAAATCTCTTCTCTACATTCTCTCTTGATAAGGTTCTACCCATTTGAATAAGCATACTGCCTCGACCTCTGTGTCCGGGCTCTTTACCAATCTGAAGCTTATGTCCTATTTTTTTCTCTATCGCTTTATGAATTTCAGAAACACTCTTCTTTCGTATTTTATCTACGGACATACCGGTAGAGCTCTTAATCACTTTAGCCATTCCCTTTGAAATGACATAGCTCATTTGAGCTCTCCTTTTTAATAATACCTTAAAATTAATAAGGCAGGAAACGATGTTTTAGAAAGAGTAATATAGAAATAGATAAAGGAATCTACCAAAAACCCGTATATACTTATCTGTACATATAAATTATAAAATAAGATTTCTCTAAAGTCAAGAAAATGATAATCCTATCTTAATTCTTCGACAATAATTTATCGAACCTCAAATTATAGCAATATATATACCATTATGGAAGTAAAATATTATATAGTAAAGATGAAATTTTGTCCAGCGAGAATGCTCTAAATACACTATTTGGTTTATAATTTTTGTAAGCCTTTATTTATTTTACACTGGCACACCGGCTTACGATTTTATCCCCGCCACATCTATACCATATTTCTTGATGCGGTACTGGAGGGTTTTGTAGCTGATCCCCAGCAGCTTGCAGGCCCCGACCAGTCTTCCCCCGGAGCGTTCGAGCGCCTTTAGGATCAGGGACTTTTCCACCCCGGCCAACTCGATACCTGTCTCGGGCATCTTGAATCCAGTCAAGCCCTCGCCGGACACACGCGCCGGCCAGGCGCCTTTCTCCTGCTCTTCCGGCAACTCGTCCGGGCCGCTCTCATCGGCGGTGTCCTCGAAAATGTACGAGGGCAAATCCTGCGGCTCTATCAGGGGCTTGTCGCCCAGGACTATCAGCTGCTCGACCAGGTTTTCCAGCTCGCGCACGTTGCCCGGCCAGTCGTAATCCGAGAGAACTTCCACCGCTTCCACGCTCATGCTCACCCCGGGCTTTTCGTATTTCTTGCCGTATTTTCCCAGGAACGACTTGACCAGCAGCGGAATGTCGCTTTTGCGCAGGCGCAGCGGCGGAACCCCGATATTTACCACGTTGAGCCGGTGGAACAGATCATCACGGAAAGCTCCCGCAGCGGTCAGCTTACGTAAGCTCCGGTTGGTGGCGGTAATTATGCGCACATCCACCTTGATCAGCCGGTCGCCCCCCACCCGTTGGAACTCCATTTCCTGGATCACCCGCAGGAACTTGGCCTGGAGATCGTAGGCCAGGGTGGAGATTTCATCCAGGAACAGGGTGCCGCCGTCCGCGGACTCGAACTTGCCGATCCTCCGGCCGGTGGCGCCTGAAAAGGCCCCCTTTTCATGGCCGAAAAGCTCGCTTTCGATCAGGCTCTCGGGTATGGCCCCGCAGTTGACCGGCACGAACGGCCCTTTACGCCTTGCGCCGCTGAAATGGATAGCCCGGGCCACCAGCTCCTTGCCGGTGCCGGACTCCCCGGTGATCAGCACGGTGGAGTTGTTGTTCAGCACCTTGCCGATCAACCGGTAGACCTCGTTCATCCGGTCCGAGCCGCCGATGATCTTGTCGAATTGGTAGCGGCTCTCCAGCTCGCGGTGGAGCTCAAGGTTCTCCCGGGCCAAGCTGCGGTTCTGCAGGGCTTTCTCAAGGACAATGAGCAGCTCGTCCTTGTGCAGGGGCTTGTTGAGGTAGTCGGTGGCGCCCAGTTTCATGGCCTCAACCGCGGTGTCCACGGTCCCGTAGGCGGTCATCATCACCACCATGGTATCCTCATCCGCGGCCAGGGCCGCCTTGAGCACCTCTATCCCGTCCGCCCCGGGCATCTTGAGGTCGGTGATCACCCCCGCGTAGCCCCCGGCGCGAAGCATACGGATCGCTTCCTCGCCGCTTTCGGCAAGGTCCACGCTGTAGCCCTCATCGGTCAGGATATCGTGCAGGATGTCGCGCTGGGCGAATTCATCATCCACTACCAGGAAGCGCACCGCCGCTTTGTTTATTCTGGGATTCATTATTTCGCTTGTTTACGGTAAAGTTATCGTGAATTCGCTGCCCGTGCCCAGGCCGCTGGAAACACTGATTTCGCCGCCGTGGTCGCGCACGATGTTGCCCGCTATCGACAGGCCCAGTCCGGAACCATCCTCTTTGGTGGAAAAATAGAGGTCGAAAATACGTTCCAGGTTCTCCTGAGCGATCCCCGTGCCGGTGTCGGATACAGTGATCACCGCGGGCTCTCCCTTTTTATTTTCGGTGCCGATTCGCAGCCTGCCTCCTGAGGGCATGGCCTGGACAGCGTTGAGAACCAGGTTCAGAAAGACGGTTTTCATTTTCTCCGCGTCGACCATTCGCACCAGGGGGCCTTTCGCCAAGGCACGCTCGATGCGCACGTCGCGCTTGCCGGCATCCGTTGCCACCAGAGTCAGTACATCCTCGATCACCTGGTGCAGGTCGGTGTCGGAGCGCTCCAGGTCGCTCACTCGGGCGAAGCTCAGGAAGGTGTCGACAATCTTGCCCAGGCGGGCAGTCTCGCCCTGGATGTTCCGGCTGTAGCGCTCGTAAAGCTGACGCTCTCCGCGAGCCTCGAGGCTCAACTTGTCTCCCAGGTGCTGCAGGGTAAGGTTGATCGCGTTAAGCGGGTTCTTGATCTCGTGAGCTATGCCCGCGGCCATCTGGCCCAGAGAGCCGAGGCGCTCCCGGCGGTGGAGAGTTTTTTCCAGGTCCTTGTTCTGTTTCAGGCGCTCCACCATCCGGTTGAATCCTTGCACCAGCTGTCCGATTTCATCCCTGCGCTCGAGGCCGACCCGGCAGTCCAGGTCACCCTGCTCGACTTTTTTAAAAGCTGTGTCAAGCTGAAGAATAGGCTTGGTGAAACGCCCCGTAAAAATCAGAGTCACCAGCAACCCCAGGCCCAGCACGCAGAGGGTTATCACCAGGCTGGTGAGGCGATAGACTTTGAAATTCTCCAGGAAATCGCTGATCTGGTACTGCAGGTGGACAAAGCGCACCTGGCCTTCCTCGACAATCGGGATGGAAACCTGGAGCACATCATCTCTTCGCGGCGCCACCGGCCGGCTGCTGATCTCATAGCGCCAGCGCGAGCCTTTGCGGGTCATTTCATCCATCACCGAGACAGTGACCTGGAAGAACGACCAGTTCTCCCCGGGGCTTTGGTTAAGCTCGCCGGCGGATGTCAGCCGGCGGAGCCTGGCGATACGCTCGGCCATCTCGGGCAAGGCGGGAGTCGGGCGGGAGAGCTGCCGCTCGAGGTTGCCGTCCACATACTCGAGGAAGCTTTTCAATTCGCGCTCCACCCGGCTGGCGCCCAGATTTTCTCGTCCGGCCCCCGTGCCCGGCAGGCCGGTCCGGGCCGTTTGCTGCGAGCGCTTCTCGATTTGGCGGTCGATATCCTGGATGGTTTGATTGATCTGACGGTTCAACTCGAGCAGCCTGGAGACCACCTCCTGCTGCTGACGGTAGTTGATTGCGAACTGGGTGCCGGAAACCCCGGCCAAAAGTCCGGTGATAATAAGCACCAGGCGCGCCCGTACCCCGAAAAAGCTTTTTCCAGTCCCGGGTTTCTTTTCTTTTTGTCTCATTTTGGACTGTCTTTCACCGGTTAAACCTCTTGTCAAGGGACCTGCAGCCCGATAAAGTGCGTATTTCCGCCCCGGAAGACCATAAACAGCACCACATCCTCCGGCGAGAGGCCGTCCAGCAGCCCGTTCACCTCGGAAACCGTGTTGACCCTTTGATGATCGATTTCCAGGATCACATCCCCGAGCCTTATTCCCGACTTTATGGCCGCTCCGTCCTCGGTGAGCTCTTTCACGACCACACCCGCGCGGCTCTCCAGTGTCAGCTCTTCGATGTCCTTCTCGGCCGGCTCGCGAAGCTGCATGCCCAGGGTGGCGGTTTGCGGCTGCGCGGCACGGAGCTCGCGAACGGCTACCTGCCGGACGATCTCCTTGGAGCCCAGTAGTACCGAGCGTCGGATGCGCCTTGACCGCCGGATAACGGTCAGTTCCACCAGGTCGCCGGGACGTCGCTTGGCGATCGACTCCTGCAGCTGGTGGCTGTAAGTCACCGGCCGACCGTCCACCTCCACCACCACATCGCCGCGCTCGATTCCCGCCTGTTCCGCCGAAGAGCCTTTCCGGGGTACGAAGTCATCGATCAGCACTCCCTGCGGGCTCTCCAGTCCCAGGGCTCTGGCTGTCACCGGGTCGAGGGACCGGATCAGCACCCCCAGTACCGGGCGCACCACCCGGCCCAGGCTTATCAGGTCCTCCATTACCCGGCGGGCCAGGTTGACCGGGATGGCGAAACCATATCCCTGATAGACCCCGGTATGGCTGGCGATGGCGGTGTTTATACCGATTAGCTCTCCTTTGAGGTTTATCAGAGCGCCCCCGGAGTTGCCGGGGTTGATTACCGCATCGGTCTGAATGAAACTCTCGATGGACTGGTCGAAATCGCCCTGGAGGTTTGCCGGGTTATCGCTGAGGATTTCGATGCGACGGCTCTTGGCGCTGATAATGCCGGCGGTAACCGAAAGGCCCAGGTCCATCGGGTTGCCGATGGCCATGACCCAGGCCCCGATGCAGCAAGAATCGCTGTCGCCGAAACGCACTGCAGGAAGCAGAGTGCCCGTTTCCAGCCGGTCTATTTTCAAGACGGCCAGGTCGGTGGTATAGTCGGTGCCGACAACCGCGGCGTCGTAGATACGACCGTCGATCAGTTTCAGGCTGATTTTGTCGGCGCCTTCGATCACGTGGTTGTTGGTCAGGATGTATCCATCGGCCGAAACGATGACTCCACTGCCCATGTTGACCATGGAGCCTGTGGCACGGCGTCTGGCTCCGCGCTTTGAGCGCGAGCTGATAATACTGACAACCGTAGGAGTGACCTCCTCGGCTATTTCCATGAATGCCTGGTTGAGCCGGTTCACATCCGAGTTCGTCCCGGCAGCGGCAGGGCTCTGCTTATCGGCCTGTGCAGGCAATGCCAGCAAGAGCGAACCGCTGAAGCCCTTTACACAGGCAGGCGGAGTATTCGAGCCCGCACTAAAAGACTGCGGACCGACCAGGGCCGGCCAGATCGAGATCAAGGTCAGGGCCAGCACGATTCGTTTCACGGTGCCTTCCTCAGGTCTTGGTCGTTTTCGCATCTCGAACGCCGGGTGAAATCCGATGGAACCGGCTTTACCCTGCCGCTCAAGTGCAAACAGCGTGCCTGCTACCGGTGAATTTCCCGGGGGATCGCTATATCAATCCCGGTTATATACAGTTAAGGCGATAAAGAGTTCCTTTGGAAAAAATCCGACACCTGTAACAGACCGGCGAGTCATTCAATTATACCCCATATCGGGTATTAAGATCAAGTAATCTGGCAATTAAAACCAAATAACCCGAGCGACCGGCCTTGACTGCCGGGTGAGAGTTTTTTATTTTAAAAGCTGTTTTCCCACCACTCAACTTTCTTGCCTCGAAATACTTATGTGGAAATCTACTTTTACTGTCCTGCTGGGCTTATTCCTTTATAACGCTTCTCTGATGCAGGCCGGCTTACCCTTCCCCGGGGCTATTACCGGGGGGAGACCTGCCGGGCCCGGGACAGCGGCCGTGGATTATCCGACGCAGGCAGAATCAGCCGGGACCGTTGATGTAGACAGCCTGCAATCCCTGGCAGACTCGCTGGCCGGGGCCGCCGATTCACTCGCGGCACTGGTGGATTCGCTTGCCTCCCAGGGGGACCGGGTTGCCGGGCCGGAGCCGGAAGAAAAAGATAAAGTCGAGGAAGAAAATCCCTGGAGCGGTAATTTCGGCATGGGCCTGACACTAAACCGCGGCAACAGCGAGCAGAGATCGCTGGTTTCCAACCTGAGGGTGAACCGCACGGGAGATAAAAGCCGGTTCACCTCCTCGACCACGATTGCCAATTCCAAAGGAGACCAGGGAGAGGCCACCAACAAGGGCAGTTTCAAGTCCAAGTACGAGCTCGACCGGAGCAAGCGTTTTTTCTATTTTGCCACCCTCGACATGTATTACAACCGTCAGGCCGGTCTTAACCTGAGGGTAGCCCCGGGCATGGGAGTGGGTATGGCAATAATTGCTCAAAAGAAATGCAGACTCAACCTTAACTTGGGAGCCAATCCGATTACCGAGTACCGTCGCGACAGACCCCGCCGCACCCACGGTCATTTCCTGGGGAGCCAGGATTTTCGCATCGACTTGAACAGCCGCTCCCGCCTGGAACAGAGCATGACTTACAAACCCAGGTTCGACCGGGTCCAGGAGTACCTGCTTACTTTTGAATTCTCGCTGACCAGCCAGTTGACCTCCGCTTTCGATCTCAAGCTAAACTTCGAGTGCACCTACAACAGCCGCCCCCCGGAACACGACCCGCCTTACAAACGCCAGGACTGGATGTTCTACACGGCGATCAGCTATAACATCTGGTAGCCTTAGCGTGCGCCGCCCGGGT
>CAZSTM010000030.1:0-16662 GCA_964609635.1 uncultured Gemmatimonadales bacterium | reverse complement strand
AAGACACTCTTTTTAGAGATAATCGCCTTGTTTATGAATAATCCGGGTTAAAAGGTTATTAGATATATAAAAGTAATAAATGCAGTGATCGAGATAAAGAAAAAGATTAAAAGCCCGCCGGTACTCATACTCAGGCAGGCAAGGCGGCGGGCCGTATTGACTAATGAGGCTGCCGCAGCCGCCCCGGAGTTCTTTTGGCCCGGCGGTTTGAGTTCCGCGCCTGTTGTGTCGGCTGCTTGTATAGCTTCCGCGGAATCCGGCTGCGGGTATTCACCGCCGCCTTTTTCCGGTTCAATATTTTCTTTTTCAGAGCCGCCGCCGGAGTTGAGTTCCGGTTCCGACTGAGCGGCAGGTTCTAACCGGATACCCATATTTTCGGCTTGCTCAGCCCGGTTTTCTTCCCGGGATTCATCTTCCCGGCCCATCCTTCCGGCTACCTGGGCCTGAGCCCGCTCGCCCAGGGCGGCGCCGACATCGATGATCCATTTTTCCTCGCAGGGGCATTCCATCAACCCTTGGGCGTCCGCAGGCACTTTTATCATTTTCTCGCACCTGGGGCATTTTATTTCGGCCAGTCGCTCCGAGACTTTCTTGTCAAGCCCGCCGCCGAGGGCCAGCAGTTCGTTATCTACATTGATAATCCAGGAACAGTCCTGGTACGGGCATTCCATCAGGCCGCTCATGGTGATGTCGATCTCCACCGGCCGACTGCAACTGTAGCAGTCGATAATGAAGGTTTTCTCATCGCCGGGGGCAATCTTTTCCTCCTCCTCCAGCTCCTCGACCGAGTAAGTCTTCCCGCAGCCGGGGTTAAGGCACTTCATCAGGCCGGTTATCTCTTCGCTCGGTTCGAGTTTCGATCCGCAGGACCGGCAAAAATAGTCCTTTCCAGGCAGAGAACCATCCTCGGCCTTCCCGATCATTTCCAGAAGCTGGTCGCCATCCTTGGTGAGAATATTATGCCGGCGGGCTAATTCCAGGGGCTCCTGCTCGAAAAATCCGGTTGTCAGACACACTCCTTTGGGGGCGTTCTCCAGGTTCATCTGCCGGGACAGGTTCTGAACCTGCTCGGGGAGAACCGTTTCTCCCACGGAGATTTCAAGATAGTGCACCACAACCGCTATCTCTTGAGAATCTCTCAGCACGGCCCAACAGGCATTTTGCCCATCGACCAGGGCGGTTTTCACGATATTATAGCCTAATGCCCGGAATACGGTGTTCAGGATCCCCTCGAACCTGGCCTGGAGTTCTTTTGGCTTTCTCGGACGGATGCCTACCAACCGGTAATTGCGCCATACCTGGAATGCGACAGCCAGGAGGAAGACAGTCGCGATAATAAACCAGAATACCAGCGAGTGCTGTTTCAGCAGATCCCAGAACAACAGGCGCAAAATAATCATCGCCGTTACAACACCCAGCCCCAGTTTTTCAGTAAAACCGAATATTTTTCTTTGAGCTTCACTCATCGTGCGCCTGGTGGTTAGTGACTATATCGCTTCTGGTATAATACTTGCGAAAACAATACCCGAATAGCAAAATTGTAACCCAACCGTCCGATTGAGACAAGTTTTTTAAAAAGATTGCAAAATCCTTGACATTATTTCTTAACCGGCTTTATATTATAGCAAAGATTCCTCACTTTGCTGCTTTTCTATTGATAAATACTGCTCGTCGTTAGATCTCGTCTATTCCAGAGTTAATCATTGTTTTACCTGGCCATGGGCTAAGACCTTTCCCGTATCTTATGACCTGCCAAATTATTGCAATAGAATTGAAAAGAAAGTATTTCAGAAAACAGCGTGGTCCGATTTGATCTTAAAACAGGGTATGGCTGATCAGGGCCAGCCGTGGAGCGCAGTCCGCCTATAGTTGACTTTTACCAGACCCAGGAAAAACCTCCCCAATTCCAGGACTTGTTTCAAGATAACAAATTCTACCATATATCCATTGAAAATGACAGACTCGGCACGGTCCTGTTGGCAGCAAGGCGCGCCGAAGCGGTTTCGATTGTTTGTACCCGTTCGATGAACTTGGATCTCGGTCCAATTCTTAATACGGTACCTGAAAAATCATCGAAGACTCCCCGCAGCAAGCTGCCGGGAATCTTCGATTGACGAGGTTTTTTAATTATTAATATGCGCTCGCTGTTCAATTATTCGATGCTGAAATTTATTGCTTGTCGGTGGGGATCATGCCCCGCTTGAGATTTTTCCCGCCGGCTTCATCTCAAAAGTAAGGAGTTTTTATCTGTGGAAGAAATTATTGATATCGGAGGCATGAAATCCAAGTCCATCCTCGAGCTGCACGGGATGGCCGAGGATCTCAAGCTGAACAACTACGCAGGGCTGCGCAAGCAGGATTTGATCTTTATGATCGAACAGAACCTGCTGGACAACAATGTGGTGCTCAGGGGCGAGGGAGTGCTGGAAATCCTGCCGGAGGGCTATGGTTTCCTGCGTTCTCAGGACTGGAACTATTTCTACGGTCCGGATGACATTTATGTCTCGCCCAGTCAGATCAAGCGCTTCGATTTGCGCACCGGAGATACCATTCACGGCCGGGTTCGTCCGCCCAAAGAGGGAGAGAGGTACCTGGCGCTGCTGAAAGTGGAAGCGGTAAACTTCGAGGACCCGGAAAAGGCCAAGCAGAAAATACTTTTCGATAACCTGACACCGCTGTTCCCGGATGAACACCTCAAGCTGGAGAACAAGTCCGGAGATATCTCGATGCGCGTGATCGATCTTGTTTCACCGATCGGCAAGGGACAGCGCGGCCTGATCGTGGCTCCGCCGCGCACCGGTAAAACCGTGTTGCTGCAGAAAATCGCCAAGAGTATCACAGAGAACCATCCCGAGGTGACTCTGATCATCCTGCTGGTTGCAGAGCGCCCCGAGGAGGTCACCGACATGGAGCGCTCGGTATTGGAGGCCGAGGTGATCAGCTCCACTTTCGATGAGCCCGCCGACCGTCACGTGCAGGTGGCCGACATGGTGATCGAGAAAGCCAAGCGGCTGACCGAGCATAAGCGCGATGTAGTAATCCTGCTGGACAGTATCACCCGTCTGGCCCGCGGCCATAACGTAGTCGTGCCCCACAGCGGAAAAATCCTCTCCGGCGGCGTGGATGCCCACGCCCTGGATAAACCCAAGCGTTTTTTCGGTGCCGCGCGCAATATCGAAAAAGGCGGAAGCCTCACTATTATCGCTACCGCCCTGATCGAGACCGGCAGCCGGATGGATGAGGTAATTTTCGAGGAATTCAAGGGCACCGGTAACATGGAGCTGGTGCTGGATCGCTCCATGGCAAATCGCAGGACCTGGCCCGCTATCGATATAAGCAAGAGCGGCACGCGCAGGGAAGACCTGTTGATGACCCCGGAAACTCTCAACCGCGTCTGGGTCCTCCGCAAGTACCTGGATGATATGTCAACCACCGAAGCCATGGAGTTTCTTATCTCCAAGCTCCGCGACACCAAGAACAATAAGCAGTTCCTCGACTCGATGAATGCCTAGGGAGCTTTTACTCCGGCGCGTTTATTATCTTATCCTGCAAAGGTGTCTTTTGCCGATGAGCCGAATATTAGCAGTCGATTACGGAGAACGCAGGGTCGGCCTGGCACTTTCAGATGAAAAGGGCCTTATCGCCACCGGCCTGGAAACCCTCGACCGCCGCAAACATCGGTCGGAAAAGGCTCTGGCGAATGAAATCGCCCGCCTGGCCGAGGAGAATTCAGTGGAGACAATCGTGGTGGGCCTGCCGCTCAACATGGACGGCTCATCGGGAGAGTCCGCAGCCAGGGTTGAAAGCTTTGCCGGGAATTTAGGTCGCTCATCCGGCGCCCTGATAGTCACCTGGGATGAACGGCTGACCACGGTCGCCGCCCGGCGAGTCGGTCGGGACTTGAAGCTGTCGATGAAAAAACGTCGCGACAAAAAAGAAATCGACCGGCTGGCAGCGGTAATCCTTTTGCAAAACTATCTGGCATACTGCCACCGCGCCACCGGGGCAACGTGCCCGCAGGAAGAAAACCGTTAACTTTGTGCTGCTGTCCTACGTTAACCACTTTGACCATGCAAACGGCTAAAACAAATAACAGATCTTCCTCCGGACTCTGGCTGGTGGGCCTGCTCTTTTTTTTCACCAATAGTTTTTTTCTGACTGCTTTCTACCTCACTCTGCCGCCTTCGAGGATGGACTATGTAAAACTGGAAATACCAGGTGGAAGCAGCCTGCGCCAAATCTCCACCGTTCTGGTTGAAAAAAGGGTGATCAATGACCGCTACAGTTTCAAACTCATCTGTAAGCTTCGAGGCCTGGACAAGAACCTGCGCGCCGGAACCTATAGAATCCCGCCCGGAGCAACCTGCTGGCAGGTAATCAGTCTGCTGATGACCGGTCAGGGGAAACAAATCCGGGTGACCATACCAGAGGGCCTTACCAACCTGCAGGTGATCGGGCGGCTGGCCGCCGCCATTCCCACACTCGACAACCTGAAATTCCAACAACTGCTTGAGGATAAAAATTTTCGCCGCAAGCTGGGTATCGACCTGCACGGTTTAATGGGCTACCTTTTTCCGGACACCTATTTTTTCTCCACCGCCATGGATGAGAAAAGCATTCTCAGCCTGATGGTCGGGCGGTTTCACGAGGTGTTCGCGGAGTTGACCGAAAAAAGACCCTCAAAAAACGGGCTCAGCCCGCACCAGAGTGTCATTCTGGCCTCGATTATCGAAAAAGAAGCTGTGGCGACCAGGGAACGGCCGATTATTTCTTCGGTCTTCCATAACCGCCTGAGGCGCAACCGCCCACTGGAATCCTGCGCCACCGTGCTGTTTGTCCTGGGTAAGCACAAATCAAGGCTCCTCTACCGCGACCTGCAGGTCAAATCGCCCTACAATACCTACCTTCACCGGGGGCTGCCCCCCGGCCCGATCTGCAACCCCGGCCGGGAAAGCCTCAAAGCCGCTTTCTTTCCAGCCGATACCGACTACCTTTATTTTGTAGCCCGGGGGGACGGCACCCATATTTTCAGCTACTCACTCGCCGAGCATAACCGGGCTAAACGTCTCGTGGAACGCTCATTACGCGGCGGCTGACAAACCTGAGGTTGCGCGCCATAAGACGTACAAGTGTATCACGCGTGTCTGGCGGCTCGGTTGACACATAAGGCTTTATTGCCTTACCAAGCTTGGGGGCGGCGGCTGTGCGGCACCTGCCGCACAGGCCGCTCCAGCGGCACGCGCGAAAAGCGCGTCCGCCGCCCCCACGGGTTGCGGTGGGAAATAACCTGCAGGTATGCAAATTGACCGGGGAATAAACTACCAAGAATCAATCCGTGATAAAACGGCGGGTTTTCTTGAATTTTAACGGTCATTTCCTTAAATTATTAAATCTCTTAGTTTTAACCTCGCTTTTTAGAAAGAAAAGGGTTAGCTGATAATAGATTAGGGCAGAGCTGCTTATCGAGTAGTGCTAAACTTAAAGGGATGGTTTCGCCGGAGAAAATATATCTGGAGAAAAAGGAGAAAGAAAAATGCGAAAATGGCGTTCCAAAAAATGGCAGCGCCGGATGGCACTCAGGCTCGATTACAACTACATGATGAGCGAGTTTGTCGGTGAGGATCACGGGATAGAGAAAAAAGACCTGGCTGGCTTGAGCGAAATTGCCGGTAAAATTCATCTCGACCTGAAAGAAGACCGTGAAAAGGGTCGGGTCGGTTTTTTCGACCTGCCATATGACCAGGAAACCATCCGGGAAGTTAAAGATTTTGCCGCATCGGCGTATAAGCGTTACGAAAACGTGGTTGTCCTGGGTATAGGCGGTTCATGCCTCGGGGCCAGAGCCCTGCATACCGCCCTGGCCGGCGGCTGGTGGGCCAACCTGGCCGACAGGAAAAAGCGCGGCCGCAGACCCCGTTTCTTTTTCGCAGACAATGTGGATCCGGACGGGTTCAGCCGCCTGCTGGATGCGCTCACCCTCAAAAAAACCCTCTTTCTGGTAATCAGTAAAAGCGGTACCACCGCCGAAACCATGAGCCAGTTCCTTATCGTCCACAAACTGCTGGAAGCCGAGGTGGGAAGGAGAAAAATCGCCGACCACCTGGTGGTGCTGACCGATGCGCAGCAGGGCCGCTTGCGCAATATTGTCGACCGGGAGGGGCTGACCGATTTTATCATCCCGGATAATGTAGGCGGCCGGTTCAGCGTTTTTACCCCGGTTGGACTACTGCCGGCGGCGCTGATGGGTATCGAGATCGAACAATTGCTGGCCGGGGCCGCCGCCATGGACCGGCGCGCATCCGGAAGCAATTTGCTCTCCAATCCCGCTTATCTCGGCGCAGCCCTGCTGTTCCTGGCCGACCGCATGAAAGGCAAGAATATTACGGTGATGATGTCCTACAGCGATGCCCTGTGGGATGTTGCCGACTGGTTCCGCCAGTTGTTGGCCGAGTCTCTGGGAAAGAAAGTAAACCTTTCCGGCAACGAGGTATACACGGGCCTCACACCGGTCAAGGCCCTCGGGGTTACCGACCAGCATTCGCAGACCCAGCTTTACATGGAAGGCCCGTTCGACAAAGTGCTGGTTTTCCTGGCCGTGGATAATTTCGCCAGCCAGGTGCCGATTCCGGCCCTCTATCCGGAGCTGCCGGATGTGCATTACCTGGGCGGACACACCATGGAGCAGCTGTTCACCGCGGAACGGCTGGCCACCGAGTACGCCCTGGCCCAGGCCAATCGGCCCAGCCTGACTATACACGTGCCCGAGATCAACCCCTTTACCGTAGGCCAGCTTCTTTTCCTGCTGGAGGTGCAGACAGCTTTTGCCGGGGGGTTGTATAGTATCAATCCTTTCGACCAGCCGGGAGTGGAGTTGGGCAAGCATTTTACCTACGGGCTGATGGGCCGCCCGGGATACGGTAATAAACTTCAGGAGTTCGCAGAGCGCGAGCCCAAGAAAGATAAGTATATTTTAGGATGAAAATTCATAAAAGCGGACGCCAAGGGACAACCCTAAGGCGACCGGCCGGTCGCCCTTTGGGCCGGCTTGTACGGGCACACCCGAGCTGTACCCGAGGATGAACATACCCGGTATTTTCATGTTTAGTTGTATCCGCACCCGGATATGAGAGTTGGTAAATTAAATAAGTGGAGATAAATAATGGGCAGCTACGCCGAATTGCTGGATAAGTGCAAGTTCGACGACAAGGGACTGCTGACCGCTATCGCCCAGGACCAGGCAAACGGTCAGGTGCTGATGGTGGCGTTCATGAACCGCGAAGCCCTGGAACAGACCCTCGAGCGCGGTGTGGCCTGTTACTGGAGCCGCTCTCGCGGAAAACTCTGGGTCAAGGGCGAGACCAGCGGGCACCTGCAGAAAATAAAACAGCTCTATTTCGACTGCGACATGGATGCGCTGGTAATGCTGGTCGAACAGGAGGGAGGAGCCTGCCACGAGGGCTACCGCAGTTGTTTCTACCGGCGGGTGAGCCCGGAGGGAAATCTCGAAGTGGTGGGCGAAAAAGTCTTCGATGATAAGGAGGTTTACGGTAAAGACTGATCCGAAAAACAGCTCCGGAGTCCTCTACCAAACGGCGGCGGTGCTTGGAGTGGGCTTGATCGGAGGCTCTCTTGCCCTGGCTTTCAGGCGTTCGGCCCTGGTCGGCTCGGTAATCGGGGTGAGCAGTCCGGGGACTGTCGAGAAAGCCCTCGAAATGGGAGTGATCGATAAGGGGTTCACCCGTGAGCAGGCCCGACAGGCGCTCCCGGAAGCCGACCTGGTCGTGCTGTCCGGTCCGGTCAGGGTGATCCTCGAACAATTAGCCTCGATCGGTCCCTGGCTCAGGGACGGGGCCACGGTTACCGATGTGGGCAGCACCAAGCGGGCCGTAATCGAGGCGGCGAAAAAGAACCTGCCGGAACGGATAAACTTCGTGGGCGGCCACCCCATGGCCGGTTCTGAATCGACCGGAGTGGGTGGAGCCGATTCGTTCCTGTTCCAGAACGCCATGTATGTTCTCTGCCCGGCGCGCAGCACGGATGAGGATGCGGCCCGCAAGTACTGCGAACTGGTGAGCACTCTGGGAGCACGAGTACTACTGATGAGCCCCGAGCGTCATGACTCGATCGCTGCGACTATCAGCCACCTGCCGCAGATGCTGGCCGTGACTCTGATGAATCAGGCGGCAGAGGCCAACAAATCCGATGCCAATACCTTGAAACTCGCCGCCGGCGGTTTTCGGGACCTTACTCGCATCGCCTCCAGCCCTTTCGAAATCTGGCGCGACATCTGTGTTACCAACCGGGATGAGATCACCAGGGTAATAGATGAGTTTGTCGAACGGCTGACCCTGCTGCGTCGAGGGGTGGGAAATGAAGAGCTCGCGGAAGAGTTCGACTCGGCGGCGGCCTCCCGGGCACTGATCCACAGGAATGTTAAGGGATTTATCTCGCCGCTTTTCGAGGTGGTGGTCACCGCCCCGGATGAGGTGGGAGTGATCCGCACCATCGCCACCGGCCTGGCGGATGAGGGTATCAACATCAAGGATATCGAGGTGCTGAAAGTGCGGGAGGGGGAAGGCGGGACTATCATGCTCGGTTTTGCCACCCACCAGGAGCGCGAGCGGGCGAAAAAAATCCTGACCGGTCTCGGTTTTCCGGTCCGCTCTCGTGACTAGACCTGCCGGTGTTGTGCAATAAGCCCCACAAGTCCCAGGTTCATAGGTATTATGAAAAAAGGATCCAATCTGCATGAAAATGAATCACATTCGGAATTTCTGCATCATAGCCCATATCGACCACGGTAAATCGACCCTGGCCGACCGGCTCCTCGAAGTTACCGGCACCCTGGAAAGCCGTCAGATGCGCGCCCAGGTACTGGACAGCATGGATTTGGAGCGCGAGCGGGGTATTACCATTAAAGCGCACGCCATCCGCATGGATTACACCGCCGGGGACGGCGAAAGATACCAGTTCAACCTGATCGACACCCCGGGACACGTGGATTTCACCTACGAGGTAAGCCGCAGCCTGGCCGCCTGCGAGGGTGCCGTGCTGGTGGTGGATGCCTCCCAGGGCGTGCAGGCGCAAACCCTGGGAAACCTGCTGCTGGCCCTCGATAACGACCTGGCAATCATACCGGTGATCAACAAGATCGACCTGGCCGCTTCCCGGGTGGAGGAAGTGGCCGGGGAGCTGATGGACCTGCTGGGGGTTGAGCGGGGGCAGATCCTGGCGGTGAGCGCCAAGCTCTCCCAGGGCATCGAGGATGTGCTCAAGGCCATAGTAGAGCGCATCCCGGCGCCGACCGGCGGCGAGAAAGCGCCGCTCAAGGCGCTCATTTTCGACAGCACTTTCGACAATTACCGGGGCGCAGTGCCCCTGGTGAGAGTAAAGGACGGTTATCTGGAAAAGGGAATGAAAATCCGCCTGTTCGCCACCGGCGGCGAGTACGAGGTGATCGAGGTGGGCATGCTGCGCCTTCGACCCGTACCCTTGCAGCGGCTTGTCTCCGGCGAGGTCGGGTATCTGGCGGCCTCGATAAAAAAAATTAAGAATGCACGGGTGGGAGATACGGTTATCGACACGGCGAATCCCGCGCCCGAACCCCTTCCCGGATACCTGGAAGTCAAGCCTATGGTTTTCGCCGCAATCTTTCCGGTGGACAACGACCGGTACGATGATCTCAGGGAGGCCCTGGAACGGCTGCAGCTCAACGATGCCTCCCTGACCTATGAGGCCGAGAGCTCCCGCGCACTGGGCTTCGGGTTCCGTTGCGGGTTTCTGGGACTGCTGCATATGGAGATCATCCAGGAACGCTTGAGCCGCGAACATGATGTGCGGATTCTGACCACCGTGCCTAATGTCCGCTGCCGTGTTTTCCTGACCGGTGAAGAGATGATCGAACTGTCCAATCCCTCGGCCCTGCCCGAGCGCACCAGGATCGAAAGGATCGAGGAGCCCCTGGTGAGCCTGCGCATCTACGTGCCCTCGGAGTACCTGGGGGCGATAATGGAACTCTGCAAGGAGCGCCGCGGCAACTACCGCGAGATGAAATATCTGGACCGGCATAAGGTGGAGCTGGTCTATGATATGCCCTTGAGCGAGATCCTTTTTGACTTCTATGACAGGCTGAAAACCTTAAGCCGCGGCTACGCCTCCTACGATTACGACTTCCTCGAGTACCGGGCCGCAGACCTGGTGCGGCTGGATATTCTGGTCAACGGACAGCCGGTGGATGCCCTGAGCGCGATTATTCACCGCGAAAAGGCCCGGACCTGGGGCAAGCGCCTGATCGATAAACTCAGAGAACTTATTCCCCGGCAACTGTTCGAGGTGGTGCTGCAGGCCGCCATAGGCGGCAGGGTGATCGCTCGCGAGGTGGTGCGCCCCTTGAGGAAAAATGTCACCGCCAAGTGCTACGGCGGAGATATAACCCGCAAACGCAAGCTGCTGGAACGTCAGCGCGAGGGCAAACGCCGGATGAAACAACTCGGCCGGGTGGAAATTCCCCAGGAGGCGTTCCTGGCGGTGCTCAAGATGGATTGACAGGCCGGTGATTTTTTATCCACAGATTACGCAGATTTATCAAATTGAGTATTATAAGCCATAACAGGAGAGGAAGTTATAGGGGCACAGCCGGGTGTGGCTCGAAAACCGGAGCGAAGCGGAGATCCGCGCGCTTGCGTGCGACACCAAATGCGTAACGAGAGGAGCGGATGCCGTGCCCTCTAAAGGAATATGCCGGTGATTTTCATTCTTCGTCGTGCCTGTTGAAGTGGGCATGAGTGTTTATGATTAATCCGGGATAAAAAAAAGACCGCCTCTTTTTCAAAGAGACGGCCTCCGGGACCGACCGGGCCAAGCCGGGTTTTACATCAGGGGCAGGGCGACGAGCGTAAGATAGACTACCAGGCCGACTAAGGCATTGGTGAATGGCAGAGTCTTTTCGCGGATGGTGCTGGTCATTTTATCCTCCAGGTTGATTTGTTGTCTTGATAATGTTGCCTTCACTTAATGAGACGCTGTTGGTTTCGGGAAGGTTTCAAAAATTGTTTTGGCTGCGGGAGTTGAGTTCAAAGGACTTCTCCGCACCTCTCGACAGGAAGGTCTGATGGAAAAAAGACAGAGCAGGCTGCCGCTGGATTTATCTTTTCTGGATGGTGCCTTGTTTGAAAAAATACCTGGAAGCCGGGAACGCGAAAAATTTCTGGACTCGACTATCATCTCCTTTTCCGGGTGGCGGCGAATCTTTGCAGCCGAGGGCGGCCAGGAAAGCAAAACGGAAAAAATAAGTACGCTTTCCGCGCTTTTTGTCGGCGCGGCAGCCGCTGCATTCTGCAGATGGCTCGGCCGGGGACAGGCCGGGCGGATAACCGTGGCGGTGGCCACAGATACCCGGCCCACGGGTGGAGCGATCGCCTCGTGTGTGGTGCGCGCACTGCTGGCTGAAAGCGCTCAGACACGTTATCTGGGAGTGGCGCCCACGCCGGAGGCGCTTGCCTATGCGGCCGGGGAATCCGATGTGGACGGTTTGATCTATATCACTGCCAGCCATAATCCTATCGGGCATAACGGATTGAAATTCTCCGCCGGGGAAGGAAGCGTGCTTTTGGCCGGGCAAAGCGAAGAGGTAAAAAAGGGTTGTCTGGAGATTTTCAACAAACCGGACAGCTTGTGCAATCTGGCCGAGCGAATGACCGCGGTGTCGCAGGAGGCGATCTCCGGGATTCTGGCCCGGACGCCGGAAGATAAACAGGCAAGCCTGAACGCCTACCGGGAAAGTGTCAATCGGGTGGCCGCCGGCGGAGCCGGCCCGGAAGATTCGATGGAGGTGTTGTGCAAGCTGAAAGAGAACATCGCCGCCAGGCCTATCGGAGTGGTGGCCGAGCTTAACGGCTCGGCGCGCACCTGCTCGATCGATGAGGAATGTCTGGGCGCTCTGAATGTGCGCGTGAAGGTGGTGGGCGGCGAACCCGGCCGGGTGGAGCATGAGATACTTCCCGAGGGCGATGCGCTCCTGCCCGCCTGCCGAGCCCTGGAACAGGCCGCCGCCCGGGACGGCTCTTTCGAGCTGGCTTACGTGCCGGACTGTGACGGTGACCGGGGTAACGTGGTAGTGTTAACCGCCGAGGGCCGGGCCCGAGCACTCGAAGCACAGGAAGTTTTCGCCCTGGCCGTGGCTGCCGAGCTCAGTTTTGTCGTCGCCGGCGGCCGGGTGAAATACCGCCCGGACCAAGCCACGGACCCGCCCCTGGCGGTGGTGGTCAACGGTCCGACTTCCGGACGGGTGGAAAGGCTGGCTGAATGTTTCGGTGCCCGGGTTTTCCGGGCCGAGGTAGGCGAGGCCAATGTGATCGAACTGGCACGGAGGAAACGTGATGAGGGCTACCTGGTGCCCATTGTCGGCGAGGGATCGAACGGAGGAAATATCACCCATCCGGGCCGGGTCAGAGACCCGCTGAACACGGTATTGGGCTTGATCAAGCTGCTCCGGCTGGAAGGAGTGCTCGAGGTCCTGGTAAGACGGCTTGCGCCCTACCCCGGCGGAGAAATCCGGACAGGCTCGGCACGGCTGGAACAACTGGCCCGGGCGCTGCCTGTTTACAGTTCCACCGGGGGCTACGAGAAACGCTCCCTGGTCGAGATCGAAACTCGGAATCACGACGCTCTCAAGACCAGGTACGAGAAGATATTCCAGGAGCGCTGGAGCGAGCTGGGCCCGGAACTGGCCGGACGCCTGGGCGTGGCGGGTTACCGGTTTATAAATTACGAGGGGATTCGGGAGATACCCGGACCGGGAGGCAGAAGCGGCGAAGGAAGGGGTGGATTCAAGGTGCTGCTGCTCGATCAGAACGACCGTGAGCTAGGTTTTCTGTGGATGCGAGGCAGCCGCACCGAACCGGTTTTCCGCGTGACGGCCGATGTGGCCGCAGGACCCTCGGAGGAACGCTATCTGCTCGAAATCCACCGAGAAATCCTCCAGGAAGCGGATAAAGCCGGCGGCTGAGTATTTAAAAGGATATAGCGGTCATTACATTTTTCGATATACAAGGGTGCGGCACGCCGTGTCCATTTGAAATAACGATTAAACGGGACTTTTCTCTATGCGCGCAGATTTGCACATTCACTCGCACTATTCGGACGGCAGCTGTTCCCCGGCCGAGATTTTCTCCGCGGCTCAAAAAAGCGGCCTGGAGATCCTTTCGATCACCGACCACGATACCGTGGATCAAATTCAGCCCGGCCGAGAACAAGCCGCAAAGTGCGGTATCGAGTTCATTCCGGGAGTGGAATTCAGCACCAGCCTCGGCAGCCGCGACGTGCACGTGCTGGGCTATGCCCTCGATGCAGCAAATCCCGGTTTGCTGAAATATCTAGATAAGGTCAGGCTGCGCAGAATCGAACGCGCACACCAGATTCTGGAGCTTCTCCGACGACAGGACATAGTCATTCCTCTGGAGGAAATCGACCGCATACCTAAACATCGTACAGTCGGCCGTCCGCTGATCGCCGACCTGATGATGAAATACAACTATGTCAGTACTATGGAAGAAGCTTTTGTACGTTACCTGAGAACCGGGGCCTCGGCTTTTGTATCCTACCAAATGGCCGATCCTCAAGAGGTGATCGAACTGATCGCAAACTACGGAGGAATCAGCGTGCTGGCCCACCCCTCTCTGGAAGAGTTCGAGGCAGTGGTCCCGATTTTGTCCCAGGCGGGTCTTCAGGGCGTGGAAGCTTTCAGGCCCCGGATCAGCGAGTCTGACAGCCACTCGATCGCTGTCAGAGCCCGGAACCTGGGGCTGGTGCTCACCGGCGGTTCCGACTGGCATTTCGACACCGGGCTCCTTAAGCTCGGAGACTATTCTGTCGACCGGGACAAAATAGGAGAGTTCCTCGAACTGGTTAAGCAAAGACAATAGGGCGCGGTGTGCCGTGCCCTTTGTGATATATCCAAAAAGCACGTTTGCCTGCCACGAGACATATCATTATATTATCAAGCCCCAAATAGAGTGTTGTACAAAGCCTTCCCGGCTTTTTACAATTACTTCGTGCCCGAAATTGCTACGTACAAGCGGCTCAATTTGCTTGGCTTACAGGTAAGCGCAATTTAGCGGCACATCCGGTGTACCGAGCAAGAAGCGCATTTTTTTCAACACGCTTCCAAGCTTTTATTTCTGGCATTCTGTTATCGAACACCGCGGCTTATTATCAGGAGCAGGCGCCATGGGCGGGTGGTGGAAGAAAAAATCCCGGGAAAGTTTTCAGCGGGAGCCCTTACGCGAGGTACCTACTATGCGGGAGGCGGTCGGGCTGCTGGGCGGGGTGATGGTTCTTTTTCTGCTGGTCACCTATTTCATGTTCAAGACACCGGCCTGGAGCCTGCCGGCGGGGATTAACTCGAGGTTTATCGCGGTTCTGGTGATCGAGCTTTTGGGCGTGGGCCTGCCGGTGGCGGTTTTCCTGCGGGTGAAACGGTTCGATCCCGGAGGGGTTCTGGGCCTGACTAAAAGCACAACGGTATCCCTGGCAGGAGCGGCGCTGATGGGAACGGCTACGGTGGTGGTAGCACCTCAGTTCGAGACCTGGCAGGCCCGTCTGATCCCCCCGCCCGAACAGTATCTGGAAGCCCTGGCCGAATTTATAAGCCTTGAGCAGGGAGAGTCGGTCCTTCTGGCTCTGCTCGCTCTGGCCGTGGTACCGGCACTGTGCGAGGAAGCCCTGTTTCGCGGCATCCTGCTCAAGGCCTGCCTGGCCAGATGGAGCAAAACGCACGCGATTGTCGGCATCGGCATTGTTTTCGGGCTGTTCCATCTGGACATCTGGCGCTGGCCGCTGCTGAGTGTTATCGGCATGTTGATTACCTGGACCGCGGTGAAAACGGCCTCGATCTGGCCGGCGATTACGTTCCATCTGGTGAATAACGGCACTTCTCTGGTGCTTGCCAATTGTAACTGGCCGGCTGAGCGGGAATGGACCGAGGGGGTGAGCGATGTGCCCCCGGCCCTGTTTATTCTGGGAGTGGGGCTGCTGGTTAGCGGGGCCGGTCTTATCAGGCGGGAAAAGAGCCGCGATTCCACGAGCAACGAAAAATGAAACTATCGACAGACTTGGACAGTCTAAATTGAAAGGGACAACTGAGCCCGGAAGGGGTATTATTTTCCCTGAAAATGCTTCGGTAATTATCATAACCTATAAATCACAGTCAAACGCGGTAATTTTTTTTCTAAACACCATGAGCTGTACGGCTCATGAAAACTTTTCAGGAGGAAGGGATAAATGCGCTCCAGACCGTTATCCAGAAGCTTAACTTTTCTCATCCTATTGACTCTTACCTTTTTCCTTACCGGAGGGGCAGATGCCCTTCGCGCGGAAGGAACCGGTTTTTCGGCCCTGTTATCCTCACCGGTGCCGTTTTACCACGACTACAACCTGGCCGCCATGTTCCCGGTGGGCGCAAGCAGGGCAGGGGAAGAAAACTATCAGGAGGGTTCGGGACAAAAACCACTGAGCCTGGACCAATGCATTGACCTGGCCTTGTACCAGAATCCCGCCCATCAGAAGTCGCACGAGAATTTGAGGGCGACAACCGGTGAGATTCTGGCCGCCTGGGGTGAGTACATGCCGACTATGAGAGCCTACTATAGTCTGTCCCAGAGCAACCGCACTTATTCTTTCGTGGATCCTTCCGGTGTTATCCGGGTGGGCGGAGGGATAAGTAAATCGGCTTATTCCGGACTAAGTCTGGGTTTTACGGTATTTAACCGGGCAGCCAAGTATTTCGGCATGAAAAACGCCTATTACTTGAGGAATCAGCGCCGCAGCCAGTTGCGCAGCTCTAAGCTCACGCTGGTCAACCAGGTGCGTCAAGCCTATTTTGATGTGTTGCGGCAGGGGAAATTGCTGGTTGCAGCAAAGGAGCAGGCGGAACAGCGCCGGGAGAATCTACGGCTGGCGGAGGCTCGTTTCTCGGTAGGTTCGGTCACCAAGCTCAATGTCCTTCAGGCCCAGATCGAGCTCCAGAACCAGCAACTGGTGATCGTAGAATCTGAAAACCGGCTTCTCACGAGCAAAATGGACCTCAACCGGATCATGGGCGCCGATCTTGGTGTGGAGATATCCCTGATAGACGAGTTCGGCATCCAGGAGCCTGTATTCGAAGTGGACGGGATGGTGAAAGAGGCTCTCGAGGGGCACCCGGATATCCGCAGTCTGGAGTTAGGTATTAAACAGCAGGAAGGAGACCTCTGGATGGGCCGTCTGGCTTACCTGCCGACTTTATCCACCAGTGCCAGCTACCAGCGCAGCGATGATTATCTGACCATCAGACCGACAGGACAACAGGGGCGGGGCGTATCATTTAGTATGAGCTGGAATATCCTCGATTCTTTCGCCCGTTTCCGCCAGAACCGAAACACCGAAGTGAATTTGCATAACCTGCGCTACGATCTGGCCACCACCCGTCTGGACATCGAGCGCGAAGTGCGGCAGAGCTACCTCGAACTGCTGCGGCTTTACCAGAGTTACCTGGTCCTGGCCGAAAGTAAAAAGCTGGCCGAGAATTCTCTGGAGCTCGAAAGAGAGAGAGACCGGCTTGGCGCCGCGAGCCTGCTTGAATTACGCACCGCTCAGGTCGATTATGCCCAGAAAGAGGTGGATCTG